>CAYVDH010000005.1:0-54336 GCA_964450355.1 uncultured Flavobacteriaceae bacterium | reverse complement strand
AGTTTGCAGCATTTTTTATTTGGAATAGAATTCTAATGCGGATTCTGGGTTAAATGGTATTGTTATGCTAAACAATGCGACCAAAAACTATAATAATCTCAATTTCCTATTGCATCGAATGGAAACCTATAGTGTTCCCTTCTGTATCCATGCAAACACTGCAAAATCCGTGTTCTCCTATTTGAAACTTGTCTTGTAACACTTTGCCTCCAGCACCTTCAACTCTTGAAGTTTCATTAGCGCAGTCATCACTAGTAAAATAGGCTAAAGTGCCACCAATACCAGGTTTTACTGAACTAGTTTTACATAAAGCCCCACTGATATTAGCTTCTCCTTCGGCCCACGGAAAGCATAGCATTTCCAAATCTCCAAATCCTCCAGGAGCTTGCATAGGAGTCATTTTAATTTGTAATACCGTTTCATAAAATTGCTGTGCTCTATTCATGTCGTCAACATAAATTTCAAGCCAAGTAATTGGATTTTTATTGCTCATAATTATAACAAAAATAATAATTTATTGCAATCTGTTAAAAAGTTTTTTAGACAGTTCTAAATTTGTCTATTTTTTCAATTTGCTTCATATGCCTTATGTTATGGAAAATAACAAACCTAAAGGCGTCTCCTAATTTAAATTTTAGCCATTTAGAGAGGGTAGTTTCAATTTTTACCTGATTTAAACTGACTGTTTTAGCATAATTTAATAATTGAATGAGTGCATTTTGTTGTGCAATGAATTCATCAATCACTTCTTTTTCTAAATGCGAATTCAATGGATTTTTGTTTTTAAAAGTTTTCATTTTGTTGAGCTTTTCTTTAGGTAACATGCTGTTGGAAAAGTAATTACCAAGCACTCCACTTTTAAATTCAACCTCAAAACTTGTTTTACTTTCTCTTACTTTTTTTTCTATTTGTGGTAAATAAAATTCTCCATATAAGTTCAAATGCTTTAAACACTCTAGTTTACTCCAACTGTCTTTGTTGAATTTCCAAGTCAAAGATTCTATGTCTTCGTTTTTTAATTCTTCAGCTTGTTTGATGATTTTTTCTGTTGATTTTATCAGCTCATCTATTAATGTCATTGAATTCATAAAAGGTGAATATTAGGCAACAAAGGTCACTCGAATTAAAATGAAAAACATTGATTCAAATCAAGATTTTTTTAGTCGAGAAAGGGTTTCAGGACTCATTCTTAAATAATTTGCAATGTGTTTATTGGGAATTTCTTGAAACAATTGAGGACTGCGCTTAAGCACACGAAAGTACCTTTCTTTGGGCGAATTGGTAAGTATATCAATTTCTCTTTCTAGTTGTTGTGCTACCAAATTTTCTAATAATTGAACGTATTGGGCTCTGTGTTCAACTGTTTCAATAAATTGATTAAATTGACTTTTAGTTAACACTTTTACTTTGGTTTTTTTAATGGCTTGAATGCACAAATGACTGGGTTTGCCACTTAAAAATGAATCCATGGCAACAATCAGATTGTTTTTGTAACCAAATCGAATGATTTGTTCTTGTTCATCATCCATCACATATACTTTAAGACTGCCACTTTCAATGCAATAGATGTTGTTATCTGTTTTTCCCTTTTTTAACAGAAAATCATTCCTTTCAAGGATGATGGTTTTTTCTGATAAATCTATGATTTCTTTCATTGATGAACTGTTCTTTTATCAGCAAAATTAATTTAAAATAAAATAGCTACTTAAATAGTTTATCAATTAAATATTGAAAATTCATGTTTTGACAACTCCCGTCTTTCATCATTCTTATCAATGCATTTTGATAATGAAAACTGTAGTTGTCTATTGTTGTACAACCCCTGCCAAATTTATATTGATAAAAAAAATCAAATTGAACAATTTCTTTTATATCAAGGGAATCAAGTATTTTGGTTTTTGTATTCCATTTTGCAAAATAGTTTAAATTAGTTCTTGTTATAAACAATGTGTCGAAGAAGTGATGAAAACATCCTTTAGATTCGTATGCTATAAAACAACTTTCATTTACTTTTAATTTTAAAATGATTGGAGTATCTAATTTATGTTTTTTTATTGAGTCATTATTTGAACTTAGTAAATTATTGCTTGTTCCATTGACATGAATAGAATATGTAATTAGAATCAAAATAATAAAGATTTTAATTTTTTTCATGAATTTAAATAACGTTCTTAAAACTTGGTTTAGTATTTTTTTTAAAATTATAAAAAATTATAATCAAAAGGGATATGATAAAAACAACGTGAAATAACCAATATTTTATTTTAATTATAGGTGTTATTTTCTCAACTTTAACTAAAGGGTGTTTATAGTTGCCATCGGCATGTTTAAAAGCCACAACTTTGCCTTCTATTATGTAATAATTATCAATTTCCAAAGAATTGTTTTTGTTTAAATTATTTGATTTCAACAAGCTGTCTTCATCAATTGTCATTATTCCATTACAATCTATTTTGAATTCATCTATATTGTCAGGAATTTGTTGTTATAAGGCATTTGAACCACTTATTATCCAATAATCAGGACCAGTAGTGTATTCTATTTTACCTATGTAACAATATCTGTTAAATAATCCTATGTAATTGAGGTAAATAAAATACAAAATAAAAATACCAGTAAAAGCTAATTTCTTTCCCATATTTTTTATTGAATTCGAACGTGTAAAAATAGCTCTTTTTCTAAGTCCAATTTTTATTAATTTTGAAAAAAAGTATATTGCAAATGAAATTTTTAATTTTAGTATTCCTTATTTTGATTCATAATTCAAATTTGTTTTCGCAAAATCAAAAAGAATATTATACTCTGATTCTTGATTGTAAGAAGGCAAAAAATGCGCTGAAACTTATTCATGAAAATAGGTCAAAAAAAATAAAAACATTAGAAAAAATGATTAAATCGATAAATGTAAATGATACTTTATCTATGGATTTAATTTCGGATATAAAATCAAAAAAAGTGTTTTCATGTTTCATTAATAACATGCAAGATACTTTTTTCAATGAAAGCATAAGCTTTAAAAACAAAGAAGATTTAAAAAATTTATTACTGTTAAAGTATAAATTAGAAAATGATATTAAGTACGACAGTCAAGATAGTTTAATGTTTAATTATTACAACTTGTTATTCAGTTCAAATACAAGTAAAATATACAAATGGAATTACGAAATTTGTACTTTAAAATTAGATGATATTCTAGTAAATGATAGTTGTATTCAAGATGAAATTATTATTGAGACTCTCTCAGGTTTCAGAAATACAGACTTTATGATTGTTTTACTTCTTAAAAATAGATTTTCAAAAATGAGAATTTCTCAGGCTAACCAATTGATTTATGTCTTTTTTTCAAAGCCAACTTAGCATTATTAATGTCATATTATTGTATTTTAATCAAATAAAAAGTCAATTTAAACTTTAATTTTCCAACTTCTTTCTATCCCTTATTTATGTTTTTTAATAGAACTGTTAAGCACTTTTACATTATATTTTCTTTCTTTTGCTTTTTATTCCCTTTTGAACACTTTACAAAACATAAAAATTGCCTTGCAGTCCATCAAAGGAAACATGTTGCGTACTGTTCTTACTTGCCTTATCATTACTATTGGTATAGCAGCTTTGGTTGGAATGCTCACTGCTATTAATGGACTTGAAAATGGATTGTCAAAAACTTTCCAGAAAATGGGAAGCAACACGTTCAACATCAGAAACCGAAATGGCAACATCCGATTTGGGGGACCTCATCAAAAACGCACTGATTACAAAGCAATAGATTATTATCAAGTAAAAGAATTTAAAAATAATTTTAAAGTACCAGCTACAGTTAGCGCTAGTACCCCTGTAAGCTTTAGCGCTACTTTGAAAAGTGGAAATAAAAAAACAAATCCCAATTGTAGGGTCTTAGCTATTGATGAAAATTACTTTAAAGTAGGTGGCACCGAACTCTCTTTTGGTAGAAATTTTACTCAAAACGAAGCCAATAGTGGTAGTAAAAACATCATCATTGGCAAAGAAATTGCCAATTTATTATTTGATAAAGAAAATGCAGTAGGCAATACACTTACACTTGCTAACATACAATACACTGTCATTGGGATAATAAAAAGTAAAGGCTCCAGCATGGGCATGGGTATGGGCGGTGAAGACAGAATGGCTTATATTTCTTTGTCTGAAGCTAAAGGCAATTTTTTAACCTCGTCTAACTCTTTTACTATATCAGTAGCTGTAAACCAACTCAGCCAATTGAATATGGCTGTAAATGAAGCCGAGGGTATTATGAGGGCTTTAAGAAGACTAAGAGTAGGCGAAGACAATAATTTTAGTGTGGTAAAAAGTGAATCCATTTCTGAAAAATTAAAGGAAAATCTTCAAAGTGTAAAAATCGCAGCAACATTAATCGCTGTGATTACTTTGATAGGTGCAGCCATAGGATTGATGAACATCATGCTTGTGAGTGTGACTGAACGAACCAAAGAAATTGGCACAAGAAAGGCTTTGGGAGCAACCCCTTCCATCATTAAACAACAATTTTTAACAGAGGCCATAGTGATATGTCAAATTGGTGGCTTGGGTGGTATTGTATTAGGGCTATTACTAGGAAACTTAGTGTCATTGTTGATGAGTTCAGGATTTATTATCCCATGGTTTTGGATCCTTGTTTCGCTAATAGTATGCTTTGTTGTGGGAATATTAGCAGGTTATTATCCAGCCTCTAAAGCTGCCAAATTAGATCCTATAGAAGCACTTAGATATGAATAGTTTTTATTCGTTTGTAAAACCAAATATCTTTTAATTTTTTTTCAAATTCGGTTCTCAATTTTCCTAAATTATCAATTGTTGTGTCAATAAATACAGTATCATCGTTGATGGCTTGGTGTTCTAATAACAATGGCAATTCATTGAATTTTATTTCAACTAATTCATTCTTTTGTAGGTAAAACAGACTACTTCTTTCAAAAAAATTAATCGCTAATTCTGTTCCTATTCTTTTTAATTCATTCACACTTTTATCAATACTGCAACCACTAGCTGACACTGGATTTTCGTCAACTACTAAGACTATAAATCTCTGATGTAAAATGGAGAATGTAGCTTTTAAGTTTTGTTGATGAGCTTGCCATTGTTCACAAAAGCTGCTGAGTTGGGAATTGATATAATCACTATCGTTAGAGTTTAATGGTCTGTGACTATAATATAACCACACTTTTGAATGGTCGGATAATGAAGGTGAAATCATCATGAGGCAATATTGGCTAATACGTTATCAATTTCGTTGATCATTTCGTTGATTTTCATTTTTAACACCCGTTTTTCATTGCTTCCAAGTTCATTGTTGTTTTCGCTGCTGCCTTCGGCAATTTTTCTAACCTTTAACTTTTCTTCTTGCTCTTTTATGGTGTTGTTTTGCACTTCTATCAATTGTTTTAGCCTATTCAAACTTCTTTTTAACTGGCCATTATCTTCAATCAATTCCTTGTTTTGTTGTTTTAATGACAAGGCTTTTTCTTTGATTTGTTGTATTTGTGCAATGATGTTTTCCATGTTATTTTCTGATTAACGCATTGATTTCTTTTTCATACGAATCTATGAGTGAATTCATCACGGTGTCTATTTCGATGTCGGTAAGTGTTTTGTTGTCATCATACAAATCAAAACTCAAACTGATTGATTTTTTGTTTTCATCCAAGGGTTTCCCTTCGTACACATCAAAAACATTGATGCCAACAATTAAATTTTGTTTATTTTTTAAAGCAATTTTTTCAATCTCTTGATAGTTTACTTGTTTGTCAACTACCAAACTCAAATCCCTTTTCACAATTGGAAACACTGGTAAATTTTTAAGTTTAAATACTTGTGATTTTTTTTGTTTGATAAGTTGATTTAAATCCAATTCAACAAAATAAACTTTGTCTTTAATGCTGAATTTTTTTAAGGTATCTGCATCCACTTCTATGAGGTCATATTTTACAGAGGAAGCATTAAAATAATGACAAATGCGTTCAACTATTGACTTCAAATAGTAAATATCTACTCCTTGTGTTTTGTATTCCCAACTGTCATTGGTTTTATTCCCCGATACAAACAATGCCAACATTTCTTTTTCTACAAAATGTCCTTTGATGTTGGAATACACTTTGCCAAATTCAAAAACATGAGTTCTGCTTTGCTTTCTGTTTTTGTTATGGGCTATGGATTCTAATCCAGAGTATAACATGGTTTTGCGCATAATATTCAATTCCATGCTCAAAGGATTTTCTACAAAAATTAAATCATTGGTTTCTTTGTAATGTTTATCTGAACTCAATGAATTGGTCATGATTTCATGCAGACCCATGCCGATGAGAATTTGACTGATTTCATCTTGAATTTTTCTTTTGTTGACGTTGTTGTTGTAATTCAGTGCCATGCTCATTTGTTTGTTGAGTGGCACATGCTCAAATCCATAAATTCTTATCAATTCTTCAATCACATCAATTTCGCGAGTTACATCAGATTTAAAGGCAGGAACTTGTAATTGCCAATTGTCTTCATTTTTTGATGAAATCTTTATTCCAAGTCCTGTTATGATTTGTTCCACTTTTTCATTAGGAATTTCAAATCCACATACTTGTTTTATTTTGTCTTTTCTCAAGGTGATATTAAATCCTAATACAGGATTTGGATAAATATCTACTAAAGTTGAATCAATGGTTGCTCCTGCAATGTCTTGCAATAATTTGCAAGCATTTTCTAGTGCTTGAACCACCATGTCTGGATTGGTTCCTCTTTCGAATCGGAAGCTCGAATCGGTGTTTAATGCATGGTATTTGGCTGTTTTGCGAACAACATCAGCTTTGAAAAAAGCACTTTCTAAAAAAACTGTCTGTGTGCTAGCACTTACACCACTGTTGGCACCACCATACACACCAGCCAAACACAGCCCTTGGTTGGCATTGTCTTTTATCAGCAGTTCCTCGCCTGTAAGTTCAATGGTTCTGTTGTCTAAACACACAAATTTATCACCTTTATTTCCATTGCCTATGATGATTTCATGTGATTGTATTTTATCATAATCAAATGCGTGTAGCGGTTGGCCTAAGTCATGCATGATGAAGTTTGTGACATCTACCACATTGTTGATTGGGTTAATTCCAATGCTTGTTAAATGTTCTTTGAGCCAATCTGGACTTTCTTTTACGTGGATATTTGATAACACTATGCCAGCATATCTTGGGCAACTGCTGTGGTCTTGCACAATTACTGAAATGGATTTATTACCTGAAAATTGAACTGATTGATGTGTTGTTTTTAAAGGTGTATTTAAAACTGCTGACAATTCTCGAGCTACACCTAAATGGCTGGCAGCATCTCCTCTGTTGGCTGTGAGTCCAATTTCGAATACCACATCAGATTTAATATTGTACAATTCAGCAAGAGAAGTTCCAATGGTTAAATTAGAATCAAGAACTTTGATGCCATCATGACTAGTTCCAAGTCCTATCTCGTCTTCAGCACACAACATCCCCTCGCTTAATTGACCTCTAATATCGGCTTTTTTTATTTCAAATGGTTTCCCGTTGCTAGGGTGAACAGTGGTTCCTACTGGAGCAACTATCACTTTTTGACCTGCTTGCACATTTGGTGCACCGCATACAATGTTCAGGTATTCTCCAGTTCCAACATTCACTTTAGTGATTTTTAATTTATCTGCATTTGGATGTTTTTCACATTCCATTACTTCTCCAACCACCAAATTTTTTAATCCACCTTTGATGGATTCTACAATTTCAAAATGTTCTACCTCTAACCCTGTCGAGGTCAATATCGATTCAATCTCTTGGGGAGTCTTGTTCAGTTCTATGTGATTTTTAAGCCAATTAAGTGAAATTTTCATTGAAGCCACGAAGATAAACTAAAATTTTTTTTAACCCTAATTTGAAGAATTTAATCGAAGGGAAACTTGAAAATTAAACGTATCAATCTATTTTCGTGCTTTGATAGTTCAATAAAAAGCACATGAAAAAGTTTCATTTAATTATTTTGTTTTTGACTTTACAGCAACTACATGCTCAAAGCAAAGCAATGACTCTGCAAGAATGCATTGAATATGCTTGGAAAAACAACCTAGACCTGAAACAGAGTATGTTGAATGCTGAATCTTCAAAAATTGATTATCAACAATCAAAAATGAATCAATTACCCAACTTATCTTTTTCTACCGGACAAAACTATCAGTTTGGAAGAACCATTGATAGGTTTACCAACACTTTCGTAAATCAAACAACCAGGTCGAATAACTTCGGATTAAGTTCTGGTGTCATGGTATTTAATGGATTTCAAATTAGAAACAACATCAAGCAAAACAAAGAGAATTTAGAATCTGTCAATCAAAACATAGAAGCGAACAAAAATGCAATAGCCTTAACTATTTCAAATTTGTTTTTACAATTAATTCAAATCAAAGAGTCCATTAATAATTCAAAGCTGCAAATGAACTCCACTCTAAATCAAATTGACAGAGCTCAAAAATTAGTAGATGCAGGGACTACAGACATGTCATCATTGTTGAGTTTAAAAGCCCAATTAGCCAATGAGGAGTTGAATTTAATAAACAACGAAAACAGTGAAAATGCTCTTTTGTTATCATTAAAAACAAGCATGCAATTCCCCGTGACAGACGAATTACAAGTATTGATGCCAAACATTGAACTAGAATCTGTTAAAATCAATGAAACACCAATTCAAATTTATGAATCAGCCATTAAGTTTTTGCCTCAAGTGAAAGCCGCCATTGCTCAAAATAATGCCAGCAATTATTTAGAAAAAATTTCTAGAGGAGCTTTATTGCCTAGCATTTCGTTGTTTGCCAATGTCAATACCGTGTTTTCTGATCAAGCAAAAAATTACACAGGAACAAGCAACTTGTTAGGGTATAGAACCATTGGTGTGACTCAAGTATCTAATGAAGCTGTAATTTCACCAATCTTTGACGTCAGTTCCAAAGTCATTCCTTTTAATACCCAAATCAAAGACAATTTAGGACAAAGTGCAGGCATCAGTTTAAGTTGGAATTTATTCAATGGGTTTAATACTCAAAATCAAATTAAAAAAGCAAAAATAAATCAACAAATAAGTGATTTAAATTTGTTAAAAACTAAAAACACAATACTCACAGAAATCAATACGGCATACAACAATTACACTGCTGCACAAGCCAGGTACAAAGCCTCTGAAAACAATGTCAATGCTCAAAAAACAAGTTACGAATACATTCAGAAAAGATTCGATGCTGGCTTAACAAGCTCATTTGATTTTATCAGTGCTAAAAACAACTTTCTAATAGCCCAATCTACATTTTTACAGGCTAAATACGAATTGGTATTTAGATCCTTGGTACTTAATTTTTATAAAGGAAACAAAATTGCATTTTAATATCCATGTCAACTAAAAAAATCATCATCATACTGTCGGTTATCATTGTCGGATTAATCGTTTTTTCAAAATTTTCTGGCAAATCCAAAAAAGGAACCAAA
Organism: uncultured Flavobacteriaceae bacterium; assembly: GCA_964450355.1. Taxonomy (GTDB): domain Bacteria; phylum Bacteroidota; class Bacteroidia; order NS11-12g; family UBA955; genus CAYVDH01. The sequence continues at coordinate 44,830 of CAYVDH010000005.1, read as the reverse complement.
GTGGCAGTAGAAAAAGTGGAACAAAGAACCATAGTAGAAGAAGTGACTGCCAGTGGTACTATTTATCCCGAATCAGAAGTGAAAATTTCACCTGACATTTCAGGAGAAATCATTGACCTGTTAGTTAAAGAAGGTGATACCGTAAAACGAGGGCAACTGTTGGTAAGAATTAACCCTGATTTGTATCAAACACAATTGGATCAAGCAAAAGCTGGATTAAATAGTGCCAAAGCAAATACCGCCAATGTACAAGCGCAACTGAACTCTGCCAAATCCAATCTTAAAATGCAGGAAAAAATGTACGAAAGACAAAAGAAATTGTTTCAAGAAAAAGTGATTAGTCAGCAGGATTTTGATAATGCAGAGAACCAATACAATGTGGCAAAAGCCAATTTAGATGCCGTTGAAAAACAAGCTTTATCTTCCTTATACAATGTGCAATCTGTGGAAGCCAATGTGCAACAATCAAGTAAAAATTATGGACGTACCAGTGTGTATGCTCCTACAGAAGGTGTTATAACAGGTTTGGTATCTAAAAAAGGAGAAAGAGTAGTGGGAACAGCACAAATGGCTGGAACAGAAATGATGAGAATTTCTGATTTATCTAAAATGGAAGTGAGAGTAGATGTCAATGAAAATGATATTGTAAGAATTAAATTGGGCGATACAGCAGGTATAGAAGTGGATGCTTACCAAGGTAAAAAATTCAAAGGAATAGTGACACAGGTAGCTAATTCAGCTAAAAGCAGCTTAGTTCAAGCAGCCACCGATCAAGTAACAAAATTTGAAGTTAAAGTATTGATTTTGCCAGAATCTTATGAGGAATTGATGAAAGAAAATGAAGGTAGATTGCCTTTCAGACCAGGAATGAGTGCCAGTGTGCACATATACACTAAAGTAGAAAAAAATGTTTTAGCGATACCTGTTACCAGTGTCACCATGAAAGAAAAATCAGACAACAGTGGTGAGAAAGAAGAAGTGGTTTTTTTAGTAGTGGACAATAAAATTGTAAAGAAAGCAGTAAAAACCAGCATTCAAGACATTAAATACATTAAAATATCGGAGGGGTTAAAAGCAGGAGAAACCGTAGTTGCCTTGCCATACGAGGCTATCAATTACCAATTGAAAGAAGGAGACATAGTGCAAATAGTAGATAAGGAAACTTTATTTGTTGCAGAAAAAAAATAAACTACTGCGTTTTACAAACTCAATTAGGCAGTTTGCAGTTTAATGCAAATGGATTATTTTTTTTAATCAAAAAAAGATTCATCTTTGTTGCTAATTAATAACATTGAAATGAAAAAAATAATTTATTCAGCGGCAGCCATTCTATCAAGTTTCTTGTTTATGGGCTGTCCTTACGAAGCCAATTTTGGACTAGAAACCACACCTGCAAACAAATTCCCAACTGAATTAACTGGTGATTACGAAGAAGAAACAACATCTGAAAATCCTAAATTGTATAAAATTACAAAAGACAATGATTATGTTGCTGCCATTTCTGAAATAAAAAATAAAGGCAAAGACGATGAAGAAACAACATATTACAAAGCGTTTGTTACCAAAATTGATTCGCTTGAATTTTTGAGTTTAAGAGAATTAAATAGCGATAACACCGAAAAAGAAGAGCCTAAATATTATTTTTATAAAATAGTAAGAAAATCTTCAGGCATCAAAGTAAAATTACACCCTGTAACAGACAACATTACAGAAACATTTAACAGTTCTGATGAGTTAAAAGCATTCTTCAAAAAACATGGCGGTCTTTCTTTCTTTTATGACAATGACGACATTAAAAAATTCGTCAAATCAGAAGATTAATACAAGCAAAACGTTTTTCTAAATGATAATAACCTCGAATTTATTCGGGGTTTTTTTATGGACAATAGCAAGAGTGATATTACTTATCATGGCAGCATTTTCTCGCCCTTTTGGGTCCGCTTCGCTGCCGTGCTTTGCACTCTCGGGCTGCGCTGTCGCCTGAGTAGGGTTGGGTGTTGATGGTTCTTATTCCAATTTTAAAACAATACGAAATTTTCGCAATCAACATAGCCCACGGTTTAAACCGTGGGCTATAAAAAACGAAATTATAATGGCAATGGTTTTAACCATTTTAAATTGAATCCTAATCAAATAGCCAAATAAAAATAAGATTTGTTTATGTGTTATAACCTAAAAAAACTCAAACAATTTATTCGTCCCAAAGTCAAAATTACAGCCAAAGCCCATCGAAATAAAACACTAAAAGTAGGAGAACATTTGCTTTTTTTAAACGATGAATTAAAACTCAATACTTTGCATTTTAAGACACTCAAATTTTGAGGTAAATTTTTGAGTTTAATAAATTAAATGGTTTTAAATAACTTTTATTTAACTCAACTTTTTCCAAATTTTCTGTTTTTTTATTTTTGGAAGGATGTGCTACAGCAATTATTTTACAATATATTTTGTTTTATTCAGGTTTCCAATAGCTTTAAATAATTTTAGTTCAATACCTTTTTTTAAATCTCTGCTTGCTGTTGCAGAAGATAAATCTTTAAAAGTATTCATGTAATCTTTTCTTGTAAATTCCTTTATGCCAAGTTTTGTGAAATATTCTAATCGATCAACATCTTTAAAAATTCTATTGTTGTAGTTTAATAAACTTTCTAGAGATTTATTAATTACATCAAGCATATATTCTATAAATATTGTTGACTTTCCCGACTTATCCGACATGGATAAAGAATTGTAATATTCATTTTGAGTTTTACTTATTAAAGTTTCAAATGGTAGAAACTCGAAAATTGGATATTCAGACATTAAAATTAATGTTTGCCAAAGCCTTCCCATTCTTCCATTACCATCTAAAAAAGGATGAATAAATTCCACTTCATAATGAAATACGCAACTTTTGATTAAGGTTAATTCTTCGGAATCTTTTAAATATTCGAATAAATCTTTCATAAGAAATGGAACGTTCTCAAATGGAGGCGCAACATGTTCTATTTTATTTCCTTTGACAATTCCAACACCTTGGTTTCTGTATGTTCCAGCACTTTCAATTAATCCTTTCATTAATTCAAAATGAGCTTTTAAAAAGCTTTTATCAGAATAGTATTTATATTTTTCAATATTATTATAAAGTTTTATTGCATTCAGAACTTCTAGAACATCTTTTTCTGGACCAATAACTCTTTTATTCTCCATTAATGCAGTAATTTGTTGTTCAGTAAGAGTATTACCTTCAATTTGCAATGAAGAGTGGATAGTTTTAATTCTATTCTGTTTTCTTAGTTCTGGAGATTGTTTGTTAAGATAATTAGCATTAACTTCTCCTAATTTCTCAGAAATAGAAGTGATTAATTTTAATATTTTAGGAGTAATGTCATATGGGGGCTTCATGATAGTATCATTTGATAGTATCAAAGGTAATATTTTTCTCAGAATGGCCAAATATTATTGTTGATAACGTTTGAGACTTGCCGCTGGGCTGGGATTGTTGCTTTGTTAGCCCAGCAACTAAAGCTGAAAAGAATTACAGAAGTTGAAGTTAAAAACTAAATGCCAAATAGAATTCGGTCAAGCCTGATATTAGTTGATAGTAGTGCGTTAGCCGATTGTTATTCCGTCCACCAGCCTTGCGGCAAACCTTTTGTTGGTGGCAGTGTATTCCCTTCAAACCCTCTTTAGAATGAAACTATACAAGTGAAAGCAACTAAATTCCCAGTTACTTTTGCTTAAACTTTGTCTTTTTATTTTCGTTGTCAATCTGTTCATAAATCAGGTTTGCCAATGTTGTCAAATCACTCTCAATAGTTCCCATCATATATCTTTCGTAAACACTGACCTCGTCTGGTGGATTGAGATTCAAAGTTAATCGTTTTTCCATTGCTAACAGTCTTAAAAACTCCCTTTGTGCTCGTCCGTTTCCTTCTCTGAATGGGTGTAAATAATTGACGTTATCTAAAATTTCTGCCAACTTTTCAGATAACTTTCTTGTGTTGTTTTTCGGAATTTTCTTGAACTCGAGAATTAATTTGTCAATGTATCTAAAAGCGTTGTCAAAATGTGTCGTTGGAAAAAATTGTTTTTTGTCTTTACTAATCTCAACTTTTCGTTTTTTACCTGCCCAAGCGTAAATGTCCTGAAACAGGTGTTTGTGAATTTCAAAAAGGCTGTCAATCCCTTTTATTTTAATCGGGTTTTCGTATAATTCTTGAAGACGCTTAGTTACCGCACTACTCTCAACAAAGAGTAACACATCAGGGTCTGAAATGTCTTGTATATTTCTTAATAGTCCTGAATTTGGGTCGGTGTAAGTGTAATCTGGGTCTATGTATTTATATGAGTTAGACATATGCTTTTTGTTTAGCAAAAGTCACTAGTTCACTCAATGAAATTTTTCCTGTTACATAATCACGTATAATTTCAATTCCTTTCGGTGTTGGTTTAAAACCTTCAAACATGTTACTCCCCAAAGCATTTGCAGTGCTTTCTAAGGTTTTCAAGTCTGAAAATTTTACCCCCATAATAGTTAGTTTATTTCTATCTATTTCTATTGTACTAAACATGTCTTCTAGGTTTCGATGTCAATTACAAATTTACAATTTTTTTCTTGATATTCAACATGGTTATGTCATTTTAAAATGGAGCATAACGGCAGTTTGTCTAAAAACTCATTTCCAACGCTCTTAGAATCGAAAAATTGAAAAGTTTTTAAGCCATTGTCCATTTGTTTTACGCAAAAAAACATTTTTTGTTAGTTTTTAGACAGTTTGACGGTCTGAAGCTTGGAGAAGTGTTGGAGTATTAAGCACAAAACTGCCTGCTTCTAAAAACTTATTTAAATATTCTGTACTTCATAGCAAGCGCCAACAAAAAGTTTACACCGTTGAAAAAATGCGCTCGCAACTTACACGAACCTCTGCATATAGTAAGGGTTTTGTTAGCAGCTGGCAATTTGTTTAACAATTACTTTTCATAAATAAAGTCAGGGAAGTTAGTGTTAACAATGATTTTTCCATACTTGGCAGCTAAAGCATTGAATTCTTTGTCTTTTTTGTCACTAGGAAAATAGACATAGAAATTTTTTACAGTTGGGTTTTCCAAAACTGGAATTAAATCAGTTGGTTGTAATTTCTTTATTTGAGTAAAATAAAAGTCTTGCAGACTTGGTATGGTTTTTAATACATTTAAGTTTTTTAAACCATTTAGATTCATTAAACAAACTCGTCTTAAATTAATTAGTTTGTCTAAAGAAGGTAATTCATCAATGTTTAGTAATGATTCAATATGGATATTTTGAAGTCCCATCATTTTCGAAATAAAAGAAATATCCTTGAGACCTTTTATTAACCATAGTTCTAGATATTTTATGTTTGGTAATTCCTCTAGTATAGAGAAGTCTTTAATACCTCCTAACTTTATATCTACTGACCATAATTTTCTTAAATTCTTCAAAAAATTAATATTTGGCAAAGAGATTGAGCGAAGAGTCAACTTTTGTAAATTATTTAGTTGTCCTATTTCTTCTACTCCTTTACAAGACCCCTCAATATATAAATATTCTAAATTATTGAACCTCGCAATGTAGTCAATGTTATAATTTTTCGATAAGTTGGTTTCAATTGACAAGCTTTTAATATTGGGTGGCATTGTTTTTAAAATGTCAAGTAATTTTGGTTCAAACTTATAAAAAGATAAATCCTCAATCCCATTCATTAATTCAACGTTGTCAAAATTAATTAAAAAGGTCGCATCACAAATTCGTAATCTTTTTAGGGATGGTAAATAACGTAAGAAATCTAGGTCTAATGGTTCAGGCAAAAGGGAAGTTGTTTTTGATAATAAAACCTTTGGTTTTTTTGAGAAAATATTTTTTTCGAGAATTTCAAATTCGCTTTTATTTAAGGTGTCGAAAACTATTACATTCAAATGTTCGTCATTGGCAATTTCTTCTATCTCTTTATGAGTTAATCCTTTTTTTACAGAATATGCACCTCGAAAAGTCGATGAATAATGGTCTGAAAATTTATTTTCCATCATTGATTTGTCATTTTTGATAGGCGTTGTTAATCTTGCAGTAACGGTCTGCACCTACCCGAAGGTCGAGACAGGAGCAGCAATTCTAATAAGATGTAAAACTATAAAATAAATACAATTTATCCAAATAATATCAGAAACTCAGCCTTTCGGGTAGGTGTTGTTATGTAAAGTGAATTTATCCATTGTCAATTAAATCACTGTAAAAACCTGATTCTTTAAATTCTTTTACAAAAAGTTCTTTTGATATCTTTTCTCCATTCTCCAAGTGTGGTGTCGCAAGCGTTACTTGTCTCCCGAACAAACTCATTGTAGCTGTGCCAGAAGTGTATTTTATTTCTGTCTGGGTTTCATTCTTTTCTCCATAGTTATGAATTATAAAAGATGAAGATTGAAAAGTGTCAACTACACAAGCAATTGAGTTTTCAGCAATTTCTAAATATTCATTTATTTCTTTCTGGGAATAAACATTTTTTAGTGCACGAGCCAATATCCCGTTAGAATGTTTTGAGTATTGAGGCAAAAACATATTTACTATGCTGTCATACATTCCTAGGCCTTCATATGCAAGGCTATATAATCCATCTATTTCTTCTCTATACAACATATATCCTGTTCCGCAGTTCTGATTTACAATAAATTTTTTGTCGGCATACTCTATGTATTTAAGTGCTTTGTCAAATTTCTTTTCTTCAATATATATTTGGGTAAGGTATCTGCAAGCATAATTTTTATAATTCCATGTGTAGCTACCATATCCATAAGTATTAGTAGTAGTGTCACCAGGAATGTCAGAGGAATTGTAGTATGATCTATGGTAGTACGGTTCGTTGGAAGCCATAATTTTTAAAAATATATTTTCTGCTTCCTTTAGTCTGCCTAATTGCCAAAGTGAACAAGCTAAGGAATAGAAATCTGAATGATTCTTTTTTGTCGGTTCAGCAGTTATCAATTTTAAATACTTTCTACAAAATATTGAATCTTCTTTTGAGGGATTATAAGATATTGAATAGTCAGAGCTTATTGAGGACATTGAAAAGTAGGTATTAGGAAAGTTCCAAGCTGAATCAAAATGAATATTAAGAAAGCTTGTGTCCTGAGAAACAGAAATTTTTCCGACAAGAACAAAAGTCAATGTCAGAAGAAAAAATTTTGTATGTCTATCGTTCTTTTTCATATCACCTAACGGTTTGCCGCTTTTGCGAAGGCGGGGTTTTTAGGCGGTAGTGCTATTTTGGGTCATTGCTACTGTCCAACAAGTTTCGTTTTGTTATCTGCAAGTTGTTGTTTAATGTATGCTTTCAACTCTTCAAAAGTCATATTTTGTGTATCTGAGCTTATTTTGTCTCTGATTTCTCTCATCATTTTTACAGCATCAAACTTTTTTTCTTTTTTAGTCGTTTTCATATTTTACGAGGTCTTTAGGGCTTCTGATTTCTATTATTGAATAACCAAGTCGCAAATTTACAGAATTGTAGCCTTTTATTCTGTCAAGATTTACAATGTGTTTAAAATTCCAACTTGCTAAAACATCAACTTTATATATGGTTGCTAATGCAATATGGCGACAATCTTCCAAACTTGTTTTACCAACCACTTTTTCTTTTATATAAGTGTCTGCAAGAATTATAGCTTCTTCTGTCAAGTCAACTCTTTGGAATTTGTCAGCAGCATAATTATGTAAAAGCTGTCTAACTTGTTGTGGTGCTTTTAGTAATTCAAGGTCAAGTAGGTCAGAAACTACAAAGATTATTTCATTGTTTTCTAGTCGCTCAAATAGTTTTGTTGTAGCTTCTTTGAACTCTTCATCAAAATAACCACCAACTACTGAAGTATCTATGTAAATCTTTTGTTTCATTTATTTTTTGTAAAAGCAAAGATAGTCAAAATAGAATTACTGTCAATCGATGATGTTCTGTTTAAGGTCGTTCGGTGCATTACACATAACTAGCATATTTACGAAACAAAGTCTCGCATATTAATTCAAATTGTGTTTTATATGCGAAGATTTTCGTCACAAATTTTTACAAATATAAATTTATTGGACAATTCTTGTTAAATTTTAATGCAAATATATTGGTTGTACTCTTCATAGCCCACGGTTTAAAACGTGGGCTATGAAAATCGAAATTATAATGGGATTGGTTTTAACCATTTTAAATTGAATCCTAATCAAATCGCTTTATAAAAATATGATTTGTTTAATTAATTTGCTTTGACGAACTTCAATGCCATGATATTAAACGCATGTAAAAAATTTTAGCCTAAAAAATGTCCATTAAACACAAACAAAATTAGTGTTTTACTAACTCACTTTACTCAGGCGTAAGCAAGCATGAGGTATTGTCTTTTTTTGTTTTTTTTATCTTACACGTTTTTTGTGTAAATATATTTTAGGGCAAGTCAGGTTATTCTGATGTTAAAAATATCTCCACCCTTCTGTTTATTTTTCTTCCTTTTTCGGTTTTGTTGCTATCAATTGGAATTGCACTGCCTTTACCAACATAGCTAATTCTTAATTTGTCAATTCCTTTTTGAAGCAAGTAATCAGCAACTGCTTTTGCACGTTGATTTGAAAGTTCTAAATTGTATTTTTCATCACCTTTGTCATCAGTATGACCTGTAATGTTTATTTTAACTTTTAAATTGGCTCTTAAATATCGAAATAGAATATCTAATTCCTCTTTAGACTCTGGAAGTAATATACTTTTGTCTGTTTCAAAAAGTACGTTTTTTAATATCAATGATTCTCCTATTTTTAGAACTAAAGTATCGTCCTTTTCTGTTTTTAAACAACCGCATGATTTATTTTTAATTGCATTAATGGACACATCTTCAATGAAATAATATAATCCACTTACTCCATTGTATGGATTAGCTTTGTCAAAAGTTCTAATAGGCCAAAATATTCGCTGTTTGTTGTGTCTAAACGTTCCAATTGTTAAATATTCTTCTCCACCGATTGCTTCATAAACCGAACTTAGTTTAACCCAATTAATTTTGTCTGTAATGAAACTGTCTTTTCCAAAAAGATCTACAATATTTCTCTTATTTGGATAAAGAAAAACAAAACTTGTATCAGAACTAATTGGATTTTGTGTTAACGCTGCACTAATTTTATTTGTAGTTTTATTAAAGTAATCTGGTAAATTAGCATACAAAGTGATGCAATATTGTGTTCCCTTTTGCAAGGGTGATGTTAATTTTGTTTGAGCATATTCTGGCCGATTTCCTATAAATATTCCAATGTAACCCGAACCAGTTTTAGGGCTTTGTGTTCCAAAACCGTTATTTGGTACACCGCCAAATTGAATTTTACCCGCGCATTTATTATAGTAATCAGGTGTCCCTGTAGTTGGTGAATACCAACTATTTAATTGGCTTAGCATAGAATTAGGGTCATTATTGGGGCACACACTATAATTCTCAAAGCTTGAATCTTGTACTAAATTCTGCCCTTGAGTTATTAGGGGAAGAACAATGGAAAAAATAGTAAGAATCTTTTTCATTTACAGTATGTTTGTGATATTATAGTCTTTTCGATATCTTGTTTTATGAAAACAGATACACCCTAAACAACCATTTTGTGTAAGATTAGTGAAGGCTATTTTCGTTTTTTCAGTTACAACTTTCATTAGATATCGTTTTATTTCTTCAAAATTAATTCTTTATAATGAGATTTCATATAGGTAGAATTACCTAGATAATTATTTTTTTATAAAATATATTTGCTTGTAAATTAGGCGGTTGAAAAATGTGCATAGTTTTGTGGTCGTTTTTTTTGAAGCTGTCTTTTTTATGTTACCCTCCTTTTTGTTCTTTAAAATGAATATCAATAAAATAAGGATTAATTTTAGTTATTGTGTTATAAATATGGAACTCTTTTTTATCTTTTTACATAAACCAATTGTATCAAGTTAATTCCTGCAATTAAACTTAAATTAGCACCGTTATGGGCTGGCGTAAGCAAGCATGAGGGATAGCAATGAAAAGCCCGGAGGCTCAGCTCTGCCGAGACGAGGACTTGTAATGGATAGCCCGACCCGACCCAAGGAGGGGCATGCCCTTATTTGATTTTTTTATGCAACATCAATTGATAACTATATGGGCCTTTTTGTAATTTTATCCATCGGTTTAAACCGTGGGCTTTTTTTTAAAACAACAAAGAACTATCGCCATAGCTATAAAAACGGTATTGTTGCTCTATTGCATGTTGGTACACCTCTCTCCATCGCTCACCTATAAAGGCGCTTATTAATAACAACAATGTGGATTTAGGTTGATGAAAGTTGGTAATCAATCCATTTAAAAACTGAAATTGATACCCCGGCATGATCATGATGGACGTGTTGCCTGTTATCTCCTCCAACTGATTCTTGTTCATGTAGTCCAACAAAAATTGTAATGCAGTTTTGCTGTTTTCAAATGTGTTTTTATAATTTGTATAGCCACAAAATTGACCAATTTCATAAGGGTTGTCAACGTTGTTTAATAAGTTGGTAGCTAAGTAATACAAACTCTCCGTAACTCTTACCGATGTAGTGCCAACACATATAATTTGTTGAGAATTTAACAGCAACTCAATGCTGGATTTGGTAAAACTAAAAAATTCGCTGTGCATGGGATGGTCCACTGCCTTAGCACTGGTTACAGGTAAAAAAGTGCCAGCACTGACATGCAAAGTGACCCGACAAATGCTGGTGTTTTTATTTGCTAATTCTTGGAATACATGGTCTGTAAAATGAAGACCCGCAGTGGGTGCTGCCACTGAACCCTCTGTTTTAGAGTACACCGTTTGGTACCTGTTTTTATCCGTTTCTTTGTTTCTTTTTTTGATGTAAGGTGGTAAAGGCATGTTGCCTATTTGTTCCAACAGTTGTATAAAGCTGCATTTATTTTCCCAACTGAATTTTACAATTTGACCTTCCATGTCCATCAATTCAGCAGTCAATTGAATTTGCTCAATGGTTAATTTTTCATTTGATTTCCATTTTTTTTTATTGCCAATCAAACATTTCCAAGTACATTCATTATTGGATTGCAATGCCTGGGTGTATTCACTATTGTATGGTTGAAGCAAAAATACCTCAATGTTGGCTCCGTTTTGGTTTTTAAAAAACAAACGTGCAGGTATCACTTTTGCATCGTTAATTACTAAGGTGCTTCCATTTGGTATGTAATGATGAAGATGGTAAAAATGCTCGTCTGTGATTTTGTTGTTTTTTAATACCAGTAGTTTGGAATGGTCACGAGGCTCAATGGCTTCCTGTGCAATGTGTTTTTCATTGAGCTCAAAGTCATAATCCTTGATTTCTATTTGGTCTATGTTTATCAAAGGGACTTATTAATGAATTCTTTGAATTTCTCTAACGCTTTTTTCCTATGACTCAATTCGTTTTTTTGGTCTAACATCATTTCAGCAAAGGTCATGTTGTATCCTTCTGGAACAAAAATAGGGTCATAGCCAAATCCATACAGTCCTATTGGTTTTGAATTGATATTGCCAATTACCTCGCCTTCAAAATAATGGTATTCACCTTGATTGCAATAGCAAATCACGGTTTTAAATGAAGCTTGTCTTTGTGTGGTGTCCCCTAATTTAGTAAGCACTTTAGCCATGTTTTCTCTGTCATTAGGAGGAGTACCAGAGTATCTTGCGCTTTTTACACCCGGTTCGCCATTCAAGAATGGGATTTCAAGTCCGCTGTCGTCCGATAGGCAGTTCTTGCCATAAGCTTCATAAATGGTTTTTGCTTTGATGTAAGCATTTTCTTTCAGGGTAGTTCCATTTTCTTCTATTTCTTGAAGATAGCCAATGTCTTTTAAGTTTTTCACTGTGAAATTGGCAGGTAAAATAGAAATTAGTTCTTTGGTTTTGTATTGGTTGCTGGAGGCAAATATCAGTTCCATAAATTAAGCTTTATTCATGCCAAATAATCGTTGAATTAAATTCCATAAGTTTCTTTTCAGAACTACATCGTTTGAAATTTTGGTCATGTTGTCCACAAAAATAATTTTACAGCCATTGTGAAGAAGTCCACCGTACAATTTACAAGTTAATTTGAACACCTCAGGATTTACACCCCAAAAAACACAGTATTTAGGGCTATATAGTTTTTCGATGTTTTGCCAAGTGAGTCCTTTGTAATTGTAAACATTGATCATGGAATACCCATCGGCATCCATGGTGATTTTATCGGTGCGTATGGCATTGATCATTTTAAAAAAGAAATCTTTTTGTTCTGAAGTTAGCATGCCTTCGTTGTTGTGAGAAATGATGTTCAGAAAGCGGTATTTATTACCTCCTTCGCTGATTATTTCATCATAATTTATTTTTTCTTCCACTAAATACACCTCGTTATTGTAAAAAAGGTTGAGTATTTCTGGAAAATTTTCGTCAATAATTAGTTTTTCATTCATTAAATTGTTTTTCTTTGCATTAGAAATGAGCTTCGAAATTACAATAAATAGAATAAAAGAATCAAAAATTTCTTCATTTGATCCACAAAACATTCCATTTGGGAAAATTTTTACCGACCACATGTTTGTTTGTGATTATGTCAATGGTGAATGGCAAAATCTTAGAATTGAGCCATTTGGCAAAATTGAAGTAAGCCCAACTTTGTCGGCTTTGCATTATGGTCAATCCATTTTTGAGGGAATGAAAGCATTTAAAAATCCTAGTGGTCAAGTGTCCTTTTTCAGACCCTTAGAAAATTTAAAAAGATTAAACAGAACTGCCGAAAGAATGTGCATGCCTACACTTCCGCAAGAACTATTTGAAAAAGGATTGCATCAATTGGTGGTTATGGATAAAAATTGGATTCCTACCATGCTTGGCAGTTCGCTATATATCCGACCTTTCATGTTTGCTACGGATGATTTTTTAGGTGTAAAACAATCTGAAAATTACACGTTTATGATTTATGCTTGCCCAGTTAATGTCTATTATTCACATCATTTAAAGGTAAAAGTAGAAGAAAAATATACCAGAAGCGCAAAAGGTGGAGTAGGTTCAGCTAAATGTGCAGGAAACTATGCAGCAGCCATGTACCCAACAAAATTAGCCCAACAACAAGGATTTGATCAAGTGTTGTGGACGGATGGATACTCACATCAATATTTAGAAGAAACTGGAACTAGCAATGTGTTTGTGGTAGCAAATAATAAAGTATATACTCCAGAGCTAACCGATACACTTTTGCAAGGAATAACTAGAGATTCAGTAATTCAATTGATTAAAGATTTTGGAATGGAAATAAAGGAACAACAAGTGGCAGTGGCAGACATTATTCAATGGCATAAAAATGGGACATTGCAAGAAATGTTTGTAACAGGAACAGCAGCTACCATCACGAATATTGAGTTATTCAATTATCAGGGTGAAAATTATAATTTAAACATGAATGGCGAATTATTAAGTCAAAAAATCAAAGACACATTCAATGGTATTCGCACTCATGTATTGGATGATAAACACAATTGGATGACATTTTTAAAAGAAACAGTAACAACATAACATGAAAAAATATGCATTAAGTGTGTGGTTTATAGCCATCACAATGAGCTCTAGTTTTGCTCAAAAAACCACAACAAAACCTGCGGAATCTTCTACTTCAGTCAATGCAACTACCAATTTGCATTTAACAGTGTATAGAAATGCGATAAAATCAGGAGATTTTGCTACAGCCATTGTTTCACTCAATTATGTTGTAGCTTCGGAAAGTAAAACAGGGAAATACCGCGATAGTTTAGCCTATTTATACATGGCTACTCAAAATATACAGCAAGGATTGTATTGGAGTGATTTGGTGTTGCAAACACAGCCAAATTACTTGGGTATGTTAGAAATTAAAGCCAACAGTTTAAAACAATTAGGCCAACCATTAAAAGCCATAGAAACGTATGAAAAAATGTTGCTGTTAGATAAGTCGCCAATTACTTGTTTTAATTTAACTGAATTGCAATACAATGTCAAAAGATTGTATGAGTGCATTGCTTCAACACAAGTTGCCGAATCGTTAAACATCACTAAAGACATGGTGTTTTCTTATCAAGTAACTGAAAAAGAATCGGCACAAACGCCATTGATGGCAGCATTTTATAACTACCGTGGACTGGCTTTGTATGATTTAGGCAGAAAAGAAGAAGCGAAAGCAGCTTTCAATGAAGCCTTAAAATTAGACTCAAAATTTTTATTGGCATTATCTAATCTATTGACCATAGAAAAAGAAGAGGAAGCCAACAAGAAAAAAGAAACTGCTCCAGAAACTACCACTCCAGAGACGCCTAAAACGAATAAATAATGTACGAATTTTTTGAAGGAAAAATTGAACATGCCAATCCAGCTTTTTTGGTGTTAAATGTAAATGGTGTTGGTTTTCATTTGCAAATCAGCATCAATACATACGAAAAAATAAAAGAATTAAAGAATGTAAGGATTTTAGCACACCAAGCCATCAAAGAAGACGGGCATTTTTTGTATGGTTTTTTTGATGAGATAGAGCGACAATTGTTTAGGAATTTAATTTCTGTTAATGGGGTAGGGACCAATACTGCCCGCATGATATTGAGTGGTCAAAGACCATCAGAAATCATCAGTGCTATTTCTACAGGGAATATCAATGCATTAAAATCAGTAAAAGGGGTTGGTCCAAAAACAGCTCAACGAATCATATTGGAATTGCAAGACAAAATCACCAGAATGGCTACTCCAGCAGAAATGATGATGGCACAATCTCAAGACAACAAATCCATAGAAGAGGCATTGTTGGCATTGCAAGCTTTAGGATTTCAAAGAGGGGCTGCTGAGAAAGCATTGGTGAAAATTACCAACAATTACAAAATCTCCATGTCGGTGGAGGAATTGATCATACAAGGGTTGAAACATCTATAAGGGTGTTAGCTTAATTTTTTTAATAAACAGTTTTATTTTCAGATACTTATTATTAGTTTTGAGGGATGAAATGCGTTTTTTTTATTTTTATAATTTTAATCTCCACTACATTGAGTTCGCAGAATGTGAGGTTGATATCCTCTGAAGTTGTTAAAGAGGAGAGATTAAAAGTGATAGGGATGGATGAAAAAATGATTTATGTAGTTGGTTATAAAAATGAAAAATTCCATTTATATACTTATGATAAAAAGACATTAGTTAAAATTTCAAGAAAAAAAATTAAAGGGCGTAAGTATAGTTTAAACCAAACATTTATTTATAATCAAAATATATATACTTTATCAAATGATTTTGCAAAAGTTGATTCATTGAGAAAAATAACTTTTAAAAGATATACATTAGATCTAAAATTTATTTCAAAACAAGTATATATTATCAATAATAAATTTAGAATTTATGACAATTTTTTATATTCATTTAAAGATTCTAGTATATACATTTCTAACAGAGATACTGGAATATTAGAGAAAGTATGTAAGCTTAATTTTATTAATTACAAAAAGTCCGAAATTTATTTGAATATTAATGAAAAAATTGATAGTAGTAATGATTATTTTTTCGAAATAATAAATTATGAAAATATGAATCCTAATATATATAGAAGAGATGATTATCCATTTGTTAAAATTGGAAAAACATTTAATGAACAAAAAAGGGAAGAATTTGATTTTTATAGTTTTGGATTAAAATATGGATTAGAAAAAGACTTTTTAGAATCTAATATAAAGATTAAAAAGTTAATGGATTCATTTAAAATTAACGTGGATAAAATTGAACCTAACAATTTTGTTAATGGAAATAAATTAGTTGTAAAATTTGCCAAATATTATAGAAAAGATAAAAGAATTGTATTCGTAGGTCAATATACTGAAGATGTTGGTACTAAAGTTAATTATGGATTGTTTTCATATGTAATAAATTCAAAGAATGAATTAGAATCAGATGTGGAATTTCATCTTTTAGCTAGCAGAAATAAAAATGAAGAAAGTTTGCCTTATTCCAATGATAAATTAATGGCAGAAAGAGATTTAAATACTCAAAATAAATTGATTGCCGAAAATGAAGACGAAACAATTTTTATATTTAATCCTGTTTCTCAAAGTAAAGGAGGTTGGGGCGAGTATATTTATGTTCAAGATATTTATATTGTAAAAGTTAAAAATTCAGGGGAATTAAAAATCAATCAATTGCCATTTATACAACAGTCAAATGAATATAATTTGATGGGGATTAATCCTATTGTAGTTGGTGATATTTGTTATTTGTTTTTTTTAGAACACAAAGACACCGATAAAAAAGGATTAAAACTAGCAGATTTATTAAAAGTTAAAAAGTTGAATTTAGCGTACATTAAAATAGATTTACTTACAGGCGAAGTTTCTGAAAAAGTTGTAGTAGGTGATAAAAGCAATATGAAATTCTCACCTAGAATCCAAGATATTGGTGCATATTACAACGAAGTTGAAAACAAATACTATTACTTCATGATGGGTGAAGAGCCTTACAATAAAAAAAATGTGCTTTATCAGTTGGTATTCGACTAACTAAAATTGTTAATATTCTTTTTACAAGTTTAATTGACTTCAATTTAAATTCGCAGTCATTAATTTTGGAACACGATTACCCTTATTTAGATAAACTCAATCCTCAGCAAAAAGCAGCTTGTATAGAAACCGAAGGTCCTGTGATGATTATTGCTGGTGCAGGCTCTGGAAAAACCAGGGTGTTGACCTACCGCATTGCTCACATCATTAAAAAAGGTGTTGATGCTTTCAATATTCTCGCTCTTACTTTTACAAACAAAGCAGCTAAAGAAATGAAACTCAGAATTGAAAGTGTGGTTGGTCCTGAAGCTCGCAATCTGTGGATGGGCACTTTTCACTCCATTTTTGCTAAAATTCTAAGATTTGAAGCTGAAAAAATTGGGTTTACTTCCAATTTTACCATATATGATACCGATGATGCCAAAAGTTTAATTAAAACCATTGTAAAAGAACTAAATTTGGATGAAAAATTATATAAACCAGCCGTAGTTTACAACCGAATCAGTTCAGCTAAAAACAATTTAATTACAGCACGTGAATATGCTACCATCAATGAATTGATAGAGTCGGACAACAGTACAGGCAGACCATTGATTTATAAAATTTATTCCATCTACCAAGCCCGTTGTTACAAGGCTGATGCCATGGATTTTGACGATTTATTAGTGAATACCTACAATTTGTTAAGCAACCATTTAGAAGTGTTGAATAAATACCAACACAAATTTAAATACATCATGGTGGATGAGTACCAAGATACCAACTTATGCCAATACATGATTGTGAAAAAACTGGCTGCAGCAAACAGAAACATTTGTGTAGTAGGTGATGATTCTCAAAGTATTTACAGTTTTAGGGGAGCTAATATTCAAAATATATTGAATTTTGAAAAAGATTATCCTGAATTGAATGTGTTTAAATTGGAGCACAATTACCGAAGCACTGCTACCATTGTAAATGCTAGTAGCTCTATCATTGCAAACAACAAAGAAAAATTAGACAAAAAAATATTTACTGAAAATCCAGATGGTGAAAAAATAAAAGTAATAAGAGCGCTTAGCGATAACGAAGAAGGCAAATTTGTGGCACAAGAGATTTTCGAACTGAAAATGAAAGACAGAGCCTCAAACAGCGATTTTGCAATTTTGTATAGAACCAATGCTCAAAGCAGGGCCTTTGAAGAATCACTGAGAAAAAACGATTTGGCTTACCGAGTTTATGGAGGTACTAGTTTTTATCAACGCAAAGAAATAAAAGATTTAATTGCCTATTTAAGATTGGTGGTAAACCCTAAAGACGAAGAAGCACTTAAAAGAATTATCAATTACCCTGCTAGAAAAATTGGTCAAAGTACCATAGATAAATTATTGGTTTTGGCTAACGAAAATCAAGTTACAATTTGGGACATCGTCAGTCAGGTTTCACAATATCCAGTGTTTGGTTCGGCTGGTGTACACATCCGCGATTTTTATTTTTTAATTAGCAGTTTTAGATCCATGTTAGATAATAAAAATGCATATGAACTAGCGGATTACATTGCAAAACAATCGGGTTTACTAAAAACATTAAATGAAGATAAAACTGTAGAAGGAATTTCAAGGCATGAAAACGTCATGGAATTACTTAATGGTATCAAGGAGTTTACTGAAGATGATACTGATGAAAACGACAAAACACTTTCACAGTTTTTGCAAAGCATTGCATTATTAACCGATGCAGATAAAGACAAAAACAACATAGATACAGTCACTTTAATGACTATTCACAGCAGCAAGGGGTTGGAGTTTAAGTATGTTTTTGTGGTTGGATTGGAGGAGAATCTGTTTCCTAGTCAAATGAGTTTAAATAGCAGACAAGATTTAGAAGAGGAGCGTAGATTGTTTTACGTAGCCACTACAAGGGCTGAACACCGTTTGTTTTTGAGTTTTGCCACTTCCAGGTTCAAATACGGAAATTTAATTCCCTGTGAACCAAGTCGGTTTATCAATGAAATCAATCCTAAATACATTGAAGTTGCTTTTTTAAATACAAATTTAGTAAAAGAGGACATCAATTTTCAGAAGAAAGAAACAAATTTTGGTAGGGGATTTGGTCAAACAGTAGGAGGTAAAATGAATCTTAAGCCAGTCAATCAAGTAAAACTATCTGCAAATTTCAAAGAAAGTGATTCAAGTTCGATTGTTGCTGGATTACGGATTGAGCATCCTAGATTTGGTCAAGGAGAAGTGATACAAATAACGGATACAGGGGATAACAGAAAGGCATTAATCAGATTTGACGAGACAGGTGAAAAAACTTTAGTATTGAAATTTGCCAAATTAATGATAATAAGTTAAAAACCTTTTCTATTTTTGCAACAATGAAAAATACATTATTTCTGATATTAGCTTTTGTGACAATTCAGGCAAAAGCCCAATTACAGCCAGTATTAAAAAACAAAAAAGGCATTGCAATTCATCCCCAACAAGGAGATTATTGTCTTGGAATGAGCGTTAATCCTTTCTTAAACTATTTTGGAAACATCTTAAATAACTCAGCTATCAACAATGCTCCAAGCGTTCAATTTGCAAATTCAAATCAAACAATATATGGTAAATACATGATTACCAACATGAAAGCCTATAGAGGACTATTTAGGTTTGGCATTAATAATTATTCACTAAAAACCGATGTCACAGATAAAACTCCAGGAGCTTTAGCAACAGCTACTGTTACAGATGTCCAATCTTACAAAAGTACATCCTTGGGCTTAGGATTTGGAGTAGAGTACAGAAAAGGTACAAGTACAAGATTACAAGGTGTTTATGGTTATGAGTTATTCATCAATTACAATTCTGGAAGTGATGTTACTTACACCTATGGTAATAAGATTGAAAATGAAGACTCAGGTTATGTTAGAAATAAAAAAATTAACAATCCTTCAAATTTCAATATTGGAGTGAGAGGTTTTGTTGGAGTTGAATATTTCATTGCTCCCAAAATTTCCTTAGGAGCTGAATTTGGTTATGGAATGGCTATCAGCACTTTAGGTAAATCTGAGGCAACAAATGAAACCTACGATAGAGTGAATTCAGCACCAGTGACCAATAAAATTATATTATCAGCCAAAAGAAATGGATTTAACCTAGACACAGACAATGCGGGAGGAAATATAAAATTATTGTTATATTTTTAAAAAAATCACAAAACTTTTGTTTTGTTAAGAATAAAATATATATTTGCAGCACAAATAAAAAAATAGAAAATGAAAAAACTGACCAATATTTTGTTGTTGACTTTAGTAACATCAGTAGTTTTAACTTCATGTAAATATGAAGATGGTAAAGCAATCTCTTTAAGAGCAAAAAGAGACAGAATTTCAAACGAATGGGTAGTTACAGGTTATGAGTACATGGATAAACAAAATGATTCATTGTTGAAAACCTTTACTTCAGGTGATTCTCTTCAATTGGTATTTACTATCATGAGAACAGGATATTACAGTATGAATCTTCAATACACCAATATTTGGTTAAACAAACCAGGTAATTTAAACAAATCTTTAAATAGCAATTTATCAACTACTATTTCTGAAGGCATTTGGAATTATCACCAAAATGGTTTGTATAGCAAAATTGGAAGCAATGGTCAATGGATATTTGCTAATCACCATAAAGAAGCACACTTTGGACCTAACGTAAACACAGGTTTATCTCACACAGATAAAGATCAAACATTAATGACTAGAATTCACATGTTAAGTCAAAAGAAATTAAAATTGAGATTTCTTGATTTTGATCAAAAAGAACATGTTGTGACTTTTGAACCAAGAAATACAGATACTAAATCTGTAATGTTAAGATAATAATAAAAATAAAATTTTAAAAAGTCCTGTAATTACAGGACTTTTTTTTTACATTAGAATATTGAAAATGACAGACTTATTTGATTACAATACCCAATCAAAAAAACTAATTATCTCTGAATACGGACGCAGTTTGCAAAATTTTGTTGAACACATTTGCAATATTGAGGATAAAGAAAAACGAACTAAAATGGCAGAAGCACTAATCAGTGTGATGGAAATACTTAACCCTACTGCCAAAGAACAAAGCGATTATAAACATAAGTTTTGGGATCATTTACACATGGTTTCAGATTTTAAATTGGATGTAAACTCACCTTACCCTGTGCCTGAAAGAACTGAATTAGTGCAAAAACCTGAAAAGATTGAATACCCTTCTTTGCCTATTAAATTCAGATTTTATGGAAGGAATTTGCAGTACATGCTTAACAAAGCTACTAACATTGAAAACCCCGAAATGAAGTCAGAATTTGTGAATCTATTGGCCTCATTCATGAGCAATTCATCAAGGAATTGGAACAATGAAAATTTAACTAACGAGCAATTAACTGACCACATTACAAGCATTACAAACAATAAATTACAGATTAAGCCTGAAGAACTTGAAATAACTTTAGAGCAAAAAACAGCCAACAAGAAAAAATTCTTTAAACCAAACAACAAGTTCTTTAAGAAGAAAAATAAAAACAATTACAAATAATGGGAACATTTAAAGTAACAGGAGGCAAAAAACTAAATGGTGAAATAATTCCTCAAGGGGCTAAAAACGAAGCTTTACAAATAATCTCAGCAGTATTACTTACCCCCGAAGAAGTTGTTATTGATAAAATACCAGCTATCAGGGATGTAATGAAATTAATAGAATTACTTCAGGATTTAGGAGTAAAAGTAAGTAAATTAGGTGAAGAGAAATATTCATTTAAAGCAGATAATATCAATTTAGAGTTTTTACATTCAGAAGAATTCAAAGTAAAAGGTGCTGCACTAAGAGGTTCAATCATGATCATTGGGCCACTGTTAACAAGGTTTGGCAAAGGCTATATTCCTAGTCCTGGTGGAGATAAAATAGGTAGAAGACGATTGGATACGCATTTTGTAGGTTTAATGAAATTGGGTGCCAAATTTGAATATTTACACCAAGAACAGTTTTATAAAATCACTTCTGAAGGTCGTTTAAAAGGAGCTTATATGTTGCTCGATGAAGCTTCTGTTACAGGCACTGCCAATATTTTGATGGCCGCATCATTAGCCGAAGGAGTAACTACTATTTACAATGCAGCATGTGAACCATATCTCCAACAATTATGTAAAATGTTAAACAGAATGGGAGCTAACATCAGTGGAATAGGAAGCAATTTGCTAAAAATTGAAGGTGTTAACAGTCTTAAAGGTACTGAACATACTTTGTTGCCAGACATGATTGAAATAGGTAGTTTTATTGGTTTAGCAGCCATGACTGGAAGCAATATCACCATTAAAAATTGCCAAATCAATGAATTGGGAATTATTCCAGATACATTTAAAAGATTAGGTATAAAAATGGAATTTGTAAATGATGACATTGTGATACCAGCACAAGATAATTACGAAATAGATACATTCATAGATGGAAGTATATTAACAATAGCCGATGCACCATGGCCCGGATTTACCCCAGATTTAATCAGTATAATATTGGTTACTGCAACACAAGCAAGAGGCAATGTTCTTATTCATCAAAAAATGTTTGAAAGCCGATTGTTTTTTGTCGATAATTTGATTGACATGGGGGCTAAAATAATATTGTGCGACCCTCACCGTGCAAATGTGATGGGATTGGATAAAAAAATACCATTAAAAGGAATAACCATGAGTTCGCCTGATATAAGAGCTGGTGTTGCTATGCTTATAGCAGCAATGAGTGCCAATGGAAATAGCACCATCAAAAACATAGAACAAATAGATAGAGGCTATCAATACATAGACAAAAGGCTAAATAAAATTGGCGCAGATATTGTAAGATTAGATTAGTAAGAACCAATGAACAAAAAAATAATTTTAATAGCCATGATTGCCATATTAATTTCCGTTTTGTTTTACTTTAGTCCTGAAGCTTTATCTACAAGACTTAAAACACCTACTCCCGTTCCATCATTTTCATATATGGATATAAATGGTGATACTTTAGATTTGAATAAATTTAAAAATAAAGTTGTTATACTTAACTTTTGGGCTTCATGGAGTAGAACCAGTCGCTTGGAAAATAAAAACATGGTGAGATTGTACAACAAGTATAAAAACAATTCCATGGTAGAATTTGTGAGCATTTCTCTCGATACAGACGAAGCTAACTGGAAGACAGCTATCGAAGAAGATGAATTGACTTGGAAAAATCAATTATGTGATTTTAAAAAATACGAATCTCCAATGGCTAAATCATTTAAAGTAAGTACCATCCCTTCTGTCTTTTTAATCAATAAAAGTAGTACCATTACTAAATCCTCTAATAAAGTGGCAGAAATAGAAAATGAAATAGATGCTTTGTTGAAATAATCTGCTAAAAATTCACATACCTTATTGATTTTTGTCGGGTTGAAGACAATTTGTCATACACTTTCAATTGGCAATATTTTTGTAACTAAATTTGACATGGCAAATGAGGAAAATTTAAATCCAACAGAGGAGTCAACTAATCAAGAACAAACTATTGAGAATGAAACTCCATTAGAAGTTCAATCTGATGAAACACAAAACTTGAAAAACCAATTGCAGGAATCAAATGATAAATTTTTGAGATTGTATGCTGAATTTGATAATTACAAACGCAGAACCATCAAAGAAAGAACAGAACTATTGCAATCGGCAGGGAAAGATGTGATTGTTTCCATTTTGCCGATAATAGATGATTTTGAAAGAGCTATTAAAGCCAATGAAAACATAGAAGATGCTAAATCCATAAAAGATGGTGTTGAATTAATTTATAACAAACTTTTAAATACTCTAACATCTAAAGGTCTTAGCTCTGAAAGTTCTGTTGGAAAAGAGTTTAATTCAGACATACACGAAGCAATTACAACAATTCCCGCATCCGATGAAAATTTAAAAGGCAAAATCATAGACGAAATAGAAAAAGGATACAACTTAAACGGTTCCGTTATTCGTTTTGCAAAAGTAGTAATTGGTGAATAAATTAAATAAAACAAGTGGCTAAACGAGATTATTACGACATACTAGAAATAACTAAAAACGCTTCGGCTGATGAAATAAAAAAAGCCTATAGAAAAATGGCTATTAAGTATCATCCCGATAAAAATCCTGGAAATAAAGAAGCTGAAGATAAATTCAAAGAAGCGGCAGAAGCCTACGAAGTATTAAGCGATTCTTCTAAAAAACAAAGGTATGATCAATATGGTCATGCAGGCATGGGAAACCAAGGTGGATTTGGTGGTGGCGGCATGAATATGGATGATATATTCAGCAATTTTGGTGATGTTTTTGGAAACAGCGGATTTGGTGATTTTTTCAATTCAGGAGGTAGAGGTGGAAGAACCCGTGCTAATGTTGGAAGCAACATTAGAATTAAATTGAAATTAAGCTACCAAGACATTAAAAATGGAGTTGAAAAAAAGATAAAATACAAAAAATTAGTTTCTGCTAAAGGCACAACTTATAAAAACTGTACAACTTGTAATGGCACAGGCCAAGTGAAACGAATTACAAATACATTTTTAGGCCAAATGCAAACGGTGTCTGCTTGCCCTACTTGTAATGGAAGTGGTAAAATGATATCAAGCCGTGCTCCGGGTTCAAATGAACATGGATTAATTCAAGAAGAAATAGAAACAACCCTAAAAATTCCAGCGGGAGTACAAGAAGGAATGCAGTTGTCTATCAATGGTAAAGGTAATGCTGCTCCAGGTGGAGGTATTGATGGTGATTTATTGATACTGATTGAAGAAGAAAAACACCCTGAATTGAATAGACAAGACAACCATGTTATATACAATTTAGTTATCAGTATTTCTGATGCCATTTTAGGTTGTCAAGTAGAAGTTCCAACCATAGATGGAAAAGCAAAAATTACCATTGATGGAGGAACACAAAGTGGAAAATTATTAAGATTGAAAGGAAAAGGATTCCCAGAAATTAACGGGTATGGAAGTGGTGACCAGATTGTTAAAGTTCATGTTTGGATACCTAAAAAAATAAATGAAAGCGAGAAAGAATTATTAAATAAATTAAATACCTCTGAGAATTTTTCACCTAATACGGCCAAAAAAGACAAAAGTTTTTTTGATAAAATGAAAGAATGGTTTGATTAATAAGTTTATTTTTGTAATTATTAATTCAAAATAGGATGAGATTACTGTCATTTGTATTACTTTTTATTGGTTCTTTTTTTTCATTAAATGCACAACAAAAGTTGCAAATAGCTGCAGCTGACGTTAATTCCTATTTACCTTTAATTAAAGATAAAAATGTGGGATTAATCATTAATCATACTTCTACCATCGGCTCCACCCATCTTTTAGATACTCTAATTAGTTTAGGAGTAAAAGTAAAAAAAATATTTGCCCCAGAACATGGGTTTAGGGGAAATGTAAGTGCTGGAACTAACATTAAAAGCGATGTTGACTCTAAAACAGGCTTGCCTATCATTTCGTTGTATGGAAAACACAAAAAACCAACCAAAGAAGAATTAATTGGAATTGATTTGTTGTTGTTTGATATACAAGATGTTGGCGTTAGATTTTACACATACATCAGCACCATGCATTATGGCATGGAAGCCGCTGCTGAACACAATTTAAGTTTTGTTGTATTGGATAGGCCCAATCCCAATGGTCATTATTTCGATGGGCCTATTTTAGATAGTAGTTACAGGAGTTTTGTTGGCATGCACCCTATACCTTTGGTACATGGATGTACTGTTGGAGAGCTTGCTAAAATGATCAATGGAGAAGGTTGGTTGAGCAATAAAATGAAATGCAATTTAACCGTAGTGCCTTGTATAAATTACACACATCAAACACCATATATATTGCCAATTAAACCTTCGCCAAATTTGCAAAATCAAAGTGCCATTTATTTGTATCCTTCATTAGGGCTTTTTGAGGGCACAATCATGAGTATGGGACATGGGACAAATAAGCCATATCAATGCTTTGGAAGTGATAAGTTGTCGTGGGGTAATTATGTTTATAGACCAGCAAGTTTGAAAGGAATTTATGAGAATCCGAAATTTTTAGGCTATGAATGCACAGGGTTTGATTTGACATGGTATGGAGATAATAAAGCATATCACGAAAAAGAAATTAATTTAAACTGGCTGATTTTAAGCTATCAATTAAGCAACAATAAAAGCGCGTTTTTCACAGATTTTTTTGAAAAATTAGCTGGAACATCTGAATTAAGGAAGCAAATTATTAATGGAAAATCTGCAAAAGACATTAAAAAAACATGGCAAGAGGGATTGTTAAATTACAGTAAAATAAGAGATAAGTATTTGATTTATAATTAATAATAATTTGATTAAGAGAGGTGAATAAAAAAGAAAGTAAAAAGCGCTTCAATGAACTTTCTAAAAAATTTGGAATTATGGTTATAAATCACCTACCTTTGCACTCCCAATTTCAAAAGACATGTCAAGAGTATGTGATTTAACCGGAAAAAAAGCCTTAAAAGGGAACAATGTATCGCATAGTAATCAAAAAACTAAGCGTAGATTTTATCCAAATTTATTTGATAAAAGATTTTACATTCCTGAAACTGGCGAATGGATTACCCTTAAAGTATCTACATCTGCATTAAGAACAATCAATAAAATAGGTATAACTGAAGCTCTTAACAGAGTGTTTAAAAAAGGAACAATATAAGCCATGGCAAGAAAAGGAAACAGAATTCAAGTGATTTTAGAGTGCACTGAACAAAAAAATTCAGATGTTAAAGGCATGAGCCGTTATATCACTACTAAAAACAAAAAAAACACAACTGAGCGTATTGAATTAAAAAAATACAATCCGTTCATGAAAAAAGTAACATTACACAAAGAAATTAAATAATCAATTTAAATTATGGCAAAGAAAGTTGTTGCAACATTAAAAAAAGAAGGCGAAGGAAAAGATTACGTTAAAGTATTTAGAGCTGTTAAATCAAAAAACGGTGCATATTCTTTTAAAGAAGAAATCATGACTGGAGAAGCGGCTAAAAACATTAAATAATCTCTAATCAATATTTGACAAGCCTCCAGAAATGGGGGCTTTTTTTTTCATCTTTTATTTGTAAACTTGCACCACTACTATTTTTCAATTTTATTGATATTGCAATTTAACTAAAAACTAACTCTTAACACCACTTTTCAACCATGTCTATATTTGATTTTTTTAAAAAAGATAAAAATAAAACTCAAGATAAATCAGAACTTAATATTGAAAAAACAAAAAGTTCTTTTTTTGAAAAACTAACTAAAGCCATAGGTGGTAAAAGCACTATTGATGCAGATTTTTTAGATGAATTAGAGGAAATTTTAATTACAAGTGATGTTGGATTTAATACCACAGTGAACATCATCAATAGAATAGAAAAGAGGGTTCAAAAAGATAAATACTTAAACGCAAACGAACTAAATCTCATTTTGCGTGACGAAATTTCGCTGTTATTAACTGAAAACAAAAAAACACCAACTGTAGATTTTAATTTAACAAATTCACCAAAGCCCTATGTGCTTATGGTAGTAGGAGTTAACGGGGTTGGAAAAACTACCAGCATAGGAAAGTTAGCCAACCAATTTACTAAACACGGTAAAAAAGTGTTACTAGCCGCTGGCGATACATTTAGAGCAGGCGCTACCCATCAATTAGAAATTTGGAGTCAACGTGTTGGATGTGATTTTTTGTCACACGGAATGAATGTTGATCCATCTGCTGTAGCATACGATGCTGTAAAAAAAGCAAAAGAAGAAAATTATGACATTGTGATCATAGATACGGCTGGAAGGCTTCACAACAAAGTTAACTTGATGAATGAATTAAGTAAGATAAAACGAGTAATGAGCAAAATCATAGATTCAGCACCTCACGATGTAATGCTTGTTTTAGATGCTTCTACTGGTCAAAATGCCTTTGAGCAAGCTAAACATTTTACTGAAGCTACCGAAGTGTCATCTTTAGCTCTTACTAAACTTGATGGTACTGCCCGTGGCGGTGTTGTCATTGGTATTAGCGACCAATTTAAAATTCCTGTTAGATACATTGGAGTTGGTGAAGGTATAGAAGACATCAAAATTTTTAATCCTTTAGAGTTTGTAAATTCTTTATTTGAAGTAGAATGAAAACAAAAACTTTAGAACAAAATAAAATCAACATTGTAACCTTAGGTTGCAGTAAAAATATAGTGGATAGCGAGGTGCTTCTCAGCCAACTCAAAGGAAATGGAATGGAAGCAACTCACGAATCGAAAAAAAAAGAAGCAAACATCATCGTAGTTAACACTTGTGGATTCATAGACAATGCCAAACAAGAAAGCATTGAAACTATACTTCATTATGCAGATGAAAAAACCAAAGGCAAAATAGATAAATTGTATGTTACTGGATGTCTTTCTCACCGATATAAAGATGATTTAGAACAAGAAATTCCCCAAGTAGATGCTTTTTTTGGAACATTAGAGCTTCCACAATTGCTCAGAACTTTAGGTGCAGATTATAAGCATGAATTAATAGGGGAAAGAATTCTTACTACTCCTAAACATTACGCTTATTTAAAAATCAGTGAAGGTTGTAATCGCCCATGCTCATTCTGTGCAATCCCTTTGATGAGAGGTAAACATGTGAGTAAATCCATAGAACAATTAGTTGTTGAAACAAAAAATTTAGTTAAAAATGGAACCAAAGAAATCATATTAATAGCTCAAGATAGTACATACTACGGTATTGATTTATATGGCGAAAGAAAATTAAATGATTTGTTGCTGGCTTTATCAGATGTAGATGATTTAAGCTGGATTCGATTGCATTATGCTTACCCTTCCCAATTTCCGGAGGACATTTTGCCAACAATGGCTGAAAGGAAAAATATATGCAACTACTTAGATATGCCTATTCAACATGCAACAGACAATGTTCTTAAAGCCATGAGAAGAGGAATAACTAAAAGAAGAACGATAGAATTAATAGAAAAAATAAAAGCTAAAGTTCCAAATATTTCTTTGAGAACAACACTTTTGGTGGGGCACCCTGGTGAAACGGAACAAGATTTTATGGAGTTAGTTCAATTCATCAAAGAATATGAATTTGA
The DNA here is from genome assembly GCA_964450355.1 of uncultured Flavobacteriaceae bacterium. GTDB lineage: Bacteria > Bacteroidota > Bacteroidia > NS11-12g > UBA955 > CAYVDH01. Next base: position 16,189 of record CAYVDH010000005.1, on the reverse strand, counting down.
TAGACTAGGTGTATTCACTTATTCGCACGAAGAAAATACACATGCATACAGTTTAAATGATGACATTCCTGATTCTGAAAAACAAAGAAGGGCTGAGTACATCATGCAAATTCAAGAAGAAATTTCATTCAAGAAAAATCAAAGTAAAATAGGCAAAGTATTGCCAGTATTATTTGACAGAAAAGAAGGTGAGTTTTTTATAGGAAGAACTGAATACGATTCACCCGAAGTAGATAATGAAGTGTTGGTAAATGCCAAAACCAATTTTGTAAGAATTGGTGATTTTGCACCGGTTTTAATTGAAAAAGCTGAATCCTTTGATTTGATAGGTACCATCCAAGCAAAATCAATTCATGCGAATTAAAATTGAAGATACTAAATTATTAAACAACACTACGTTAGCTTTCGCTAATCAAAATTCTGAGTTGCTTGAATTGTATTCAGAAAAACATCCGTTTTATGATTTGAACAATGCCATTAAAGGCAAGTCTGATTTTGATGTTGAAAAAAGAAAATTGCTTGTAAACACTTTAAAAAAACAATATCAAAATTCAAAAATTAATCTTGAAAATTACAAAAATGTAAAAGAAAATATAGAGAAATTATCATTAAGTAATACCTATACTGTTTGCACTGGTCAACAAATTCATCCCTTTCTTGGTCCAATGCTGGTTCACTATAAAATTTTACAGTGTTTAAGTCAATCACAAGTACTCAATGAACAATACCCAGCACTTAATTTTGTGCCTGTATTTTGGATGGCTTCAGAAGATCATGATTTTGATGAAATAAAAAACACTCAATTATTTGGTCAGAATTATTATTGGAATTCCGTACAAAAGGGTCCAGTTGGTAGGTTTCAGTTAAACGATTTTCAACCCACTATTAATGAAATAAAGTTGAAGTTAGAAAACGATGTTGATTCTCTAAATTTATTTAAGCAACTAGCTCTTTTTTATGAACAAAGTGATACCCTTTCAGAAGCAACATTTAAATTGGTTAATTTTTTATATTCAGAGTATGGTTTACTTTGCCTAAATCCTGATGATAAAGAATTAAAAGCTAGTTTTAAACAAGTAGTATTTAATGATGTTGTTCATGAAGTGAATCATGAAAAATTCATTGAGCAATCAAATAAATTAGCATTAAAAGGATATAAATTACAATTGAAATCTAAAAGCATCAATTTTTTTAGTATTAAAGGTAATGAAAGACATTCCATTAATAAGATAAATGAAGTGTATGAAATTAATGGATTAAAATTAAGCAAAGACGAATTGATTAATGATGTTGTTGAAAATACAGAAAACTACAGCCCAAATGCCGTAATGCGACCTGTTTATCAGGAGTTTATTTTACCCAATGTGGTTTACATTGGAGGGAATGCAGAAATCAATTATTGGTTACAATTATCTGAAGTTTTTGCAGTTAACAACATAATACCTTGCCATCTCAAGTTAAGAAAAAGCATTTGGATAACAAATAAAAAAATAGAAGAATACTTGCAAAAAAATCAAATAAATGTGGTTGATTTTTTATTGTCTGAAACGGATGATGAAATTTTAGCATTGATTGATGAAAAAGAGAATAAAACTTTTAAGGATTTTAAATTGATTCAAAAAGAATTGATAAATGAGTTGCATCAAATGGATAAAAATTACGCCAATGAATTTTTAGAACAATTTAAAAAGATGAATTCACAACTCAAAAAAATTGATGTTGAAATGAAGGAAAAAAACAAAGTAAAACATCAAGAAAAAATGAATCAAATCAAAAAATTAAAATCCAAAGGTTTTGAAAAAAACAACATTCAGGAAAGGCAAAAAAGTGTACTTGAATTTTATTTGACAGAAAATCAAAAATTTAATTTAGTGTCTAAAAAAGTAGATTTTTCAATTCAGGACTCAGAAATTTTGGCATTTTAATTACTATTTAAACATCTAATTTACAAATAGATAATATATTTTCTAAACAATTTAATATTATTTTTTTGTGAATTGTTTTGTTTATTGGAATATCAAGCCTTATTTTTGCGCAATAAAGAAGTTTAATAAACATAGAATGAAAACAATCAAACTAACATTTTTGACCATAGCTCTCTTCAGTTTTGCTATTGGGTCTAATGCTCAAGAGAAAAGAAAAGATTCTGCGAGTATTTGGAAAAATCACAACACTGCTAATATTCAATGGGTAGAGGGTGTGAAAAACAAAAAAGCTGACTCTGGTCAATACTTGCAAAATGCATATTTTCAAGACAGAAGAGCAAAAAAATTCACTGTAGGTGTATTAGCTGGAACATCATTATTCCATGGAGATGCTGACAAAAAACAACTTGGTTTCGATTTCGGACCATATGTTAAATGGTCAATTTCTCAAACTTTTGCATTAAGAGGTGAGTACAACTATGCAATGTTAAGAGGTCAAAGAGATTATCAAAACCCAACTTTATTTAAAGATAATTTCCGTTTCCGTAGCAGAGTGCAAGATTGGAATTTACAAATGCATTTTACATTGGGTAACATTTCATTCTTACGTCCATTAAGAAAAACACAAATGTACTTATTTGCAGGTATGGGGGTTTCAAGTTTTAGATCTAAAGCATACTTTATTGATCAAAGATTGTTTTTAGGTGATTATTACTTAACTTCTTATTTTGGTGCTGGAGCTCCAAATCCAAACTTAGGTCAAAGAGTACAAGAAAGATACGAAGGAAGACATGCTATCGTACCTATGGGTATCGGTTTCAAACACTATTTGAGCAGAATGTTCGATTTAGGTGTTGAATACCGTCACACTTGGTTGAGAAGCGATGATATTGATGTATATAACACTGCAATTTGGCAAAACAGATGGTGGGATTCTTATTCCTTCATCAGAGCTACTTTCGGTTGGAAATTTGGTGCTAAAAACCCTCAACACTATGATTGGTTAAGCCCAGTAGAATCTATCTACGACCAAATGGCTGATGTTAAAAAGAAAACAGATTGTTTAGGTAAAGACGATGACAACGATCACGTTTCTAACTGTTTCGATCAAGAAAACAACACACCAGATAGCTGTATGGTTTATGGTAATGGTATGGCTGTTGATACAGACAGAGATGGTATTCCTGATTGTAAAGATAAAGAAATCACTGAATTCGATTGTACAGTAGACGCTAATGGTGTTGCAATTGATACAGATGGTGACGGTGTTGCAGATTGCAGAGATAGAGAAATCAACTCAGCTCCAGGTGCATTGGTTGACAGAAACGGTATTGAAGTTAAATCATGCTGCAACTGTGATAACGTGATGTTCCCAGCAGTTAAAATTTCTAGCAGTTGTTTAACCAACGAAACTAAAATGATTTTATTCAATGTTGTTGACAAATTAAGATCATGCCCAGATAAAAAATTAATCATCAATGGTCCTGCTGGAAAAAGTTCTAAATACAATGCTACAGGTAACACTAAATGCATGGATGAAATCATCAAGTATTTGAATGAAAAATACGGTATCTCTCGCGATAGAATCATTACGAACTACAGCGGTGGAACTGAAAATGCTAACACCATTGAAATGAAAATTCAATAAGATATTTTAAACTTCAAAAAAATAAAAAAGCCTCAACCTAAAGTTGGGGCTTTTTTTATACAAAAAAATATGACAATTTAATTCATCACTAATTTGACTATTCTATGAATTGATACTAATTTCGCCAAACTTTAATAATCTCTTAAAAATGACAACAAATACCACTGAATTCAGAATTGAACACGATACAATGGGTGAAGTAAAAGTCCCTATTCATGTGTATTGGGGGGCTCAAACACAAAGATCTTTGCAAAATTTTAAAATTGGAGGACCAACCCAAAAAATGCCAATAGAAATCATCAAAGCTTTTGGTGTTTTAAAAAAAGCAGCAGCCATTACCAATCACCAATTAGGGGTATTGTCGTTAGATAAATGTGAACTTATTTCGAAGGTTTGTGACGAAATAATGGCTGGAAAATTAGATGACCAGTTCCCATTGGTTATTTGGCAAACAGGTAGTGGAACCCAAAGCAACATGAATGTCAATGAAGTAATAGCCAATAGAGCTCATGTGATTAATGGAGGTAAATTAACCGATGAAAACAAAATACTTCATCCTAATGATGATGTCAATAAATCGCAAAGCAGTAATGATACATTCCCCACTGCGATGAGTATTGCGGCTTATAAACAAGTGATTGATTACACTATTCCTGGCATTCAAGCTTTAAAAACAACACTCAAACACAAAGCCCGTGAGTTTAAAAACATCATTAAAATTGGTAGAACCCATTTCATGGATGCAACACCATTAACACTTGGTCAAGAATTTAGTGGATATGTTCAACAATTAAAAAATGGAATTGATGCCATCAATCGTTCACTTGTTCCTGTTTCTGAATTGGCTTTAGGCGGAACTGCTGTTGGTACTGGTATTAATACTCCTAAAGGATACTCTGAACTTGTAGCTAAAAACATTTCTGAAATTACAGAATTACCATTTATAACTGCTAAAAATAAATTTGAAGCTCTAGCTGCGCACGATGCCATGGTAGAAATACATGCCATGCTTAAACGTGTAGCTGTTAGCTTGATGAAAATAGGAAATGATATCAGGATGTTAAGTAGTGGTCCTCGCAGTGGAATTGGTGAAATATTAATTCCAGACAATGAACCTGGAAGTAGCATCATGCCTGGCAAAGTCAATCCTACTCAATGTGAAGCTCTTACCATGGTATGTGCTCAAGTTATGGGCAATGATGTAGCTGTCACCATTGGAGGTAGCAATGGGCATTTTGAATTGAATGTGTTTAAACCTCTTATTGCTAGCAATGTTTTAATGAGTGCAAGACTGTTAGGAGAAGCTTGCTTGAGCTTCGATGTTAATTGTGCACAAGGCATTGAACCTAATTTGCCAGAAATAAAAAATAAATTGGAAAATTCATTGATGCTAGTAACGGCTTTAAATACTAAAATAGGGTACGAAAAAGCTGCTAAAATTGCCAAAAAAGCTCATAAAGAAAACTTGACATTAAGACAAGCTGCTATTGAATTAGGGTTTTTAACCAACGAGGAATTTGATGAATGGGTAAAACCAGAAACCATGATAGGTAATCCAGACGATAGCAATCCTGTTTAGTATTTTCGACCTTTCCAAATGGTTTTTGTTGGAATGAAAAAATAAAGACTAGACAACGGAATCATCACTAATAAATACAAATCATAAGTCAATAGTGCCAAAATACTATTGACTTTTTTATTTAGCTGTTTATGTAAAAATAAAAACTGAAACAGTTGTATGCTTGTTTTACAAAGTATAAAACAAAACAATTCAAAAAAGTGATGAGTAATGGCTAAATATGGAATGGCAAAATACCAAAAACCAAATAAAAAAATCAATGCTTTGTACTTCAGTGGTAAATCTAAACCACCAACAAGCCAACGTTTACGCTGATTCATTAATGTTTTAAATTTATCTACTGGAGCTGAATATACAATTGATTCTGAATTGAAAAGTTGGGAAGTGCTAAAGCCTTTGTCCCTTATGGCTTTGAATAAGGCATAATCCTCTGTAATACTAAAAGGGATGTTTTCGTATCCACCTACTTCATCGTATGCTTTTTTAGAAATGCACATGTTGTTGCCTACCGCTGTCAAAGGGTTACGCAGTTCTGAAAATAATTTAATAATACCTTTAAAATACAGCCAATCAAGTCTTTGTAAATGTCCAAAATAGGTATTTGACTGAATCATGGTAGTACCAGCAACTAACCCGTGATTATTTTGGATTAACTCATGCATCATTTCATTTACCCACATTGGATTGACAGTGATGTCAGCATCTGTAATTAAATAATATTGACTTTTGGCATTTTGTATTAATAAAGACAAAACTCTTGCTTTTCCTTTTGTTTTTGAGGTGTTATGAGCACTAAAGTTAAATAATTTAAACTGATTTTTATCTTGTATATATTCAGTAATGATTTTTGCTGTATTGTCTTGACTGTCGTCATTGCCTATTAATATTTCAATGTTGTTTTTTGGGTATGTTAACTCATTTAAAGACTTTAGGCAATTCAAAATGTTGTTTTCTTCGTTGCGAGCAGCTACCAATATCGAAACTAAAGGAAGCTCAATCTGAGATTTTAATTGTTTGTTTTTAATTAGTTTTATTTGTAAAATAAATATAAAAAGTAACAAAAGAAGATACAAAGAACTTAATGTAAAGACAATTGCAGTTAATAAATTCATAAAGCTAGGCAATGATAACCATTTTGGGATAAATAATTGAGGTATTCAGGTAAAATAATTCTTAAGTTTTTATTGCATTTTAATGAATCGTGAAAAACAATGATGCTTCCATTTTTTGTGTTTTTTATTAACCCTGTTAATGCTTTTTTTGTGTTTAAATTTTTTATAAAGTCGCACGAAAGCAAGCTCCACATGATGATGTTATAATTTGAGGAAAGTGCTTTGATTTGTTTTTTACTGATTCTCCCATAAGGAGGTCTGAATAATTTGGATTCAATTACCTTATTGCATTCCTCAATGTTTTCTATGTATTTATCTGTAGGATAGTTCCAACCCTTAATGTGATTCATGGTATGGTTGCCAATAGAATGTTGGTTTAATTTTATCAAATCAATGATTTCGGGGTATTTAACTGCATTTTCTCCTACACAAAAAAAAGTAGCTTTATACATGTGTTTGTTTAATTCATCTAGTACCCAATTGGTTATTTCTGGTGTGGGGCCATCATCAAAGGTAAGATACACTACTTTATCGGAATTTTTATCAGATTTTTCCCAAATCAAATTAGGAAACAACCATTTTAACCAAATTGGTATTTTCTGATAAATCAACATAGTGAGCAAATTAAATGCATTTCTATATTTTTTCTGTCTTTTTTAATGTTAAAATCATTATTTAATCGAAATTGAAAAACAGAGTACATAATATTACTTGATATTCACATGAATTATGCAGTAATTCGCAACTCAATAATTTTTATGAAAAAAACATTATCAATTTTAAGTCTTTGCTTGCTATTTTTTAGTCAAATAGCAAAAGCAGATGAAGGCATGTGGTTATTGTCACTATGCGAAAAACTAAACTATAAAGACATGCAAGCCAAAGGGTTGAAACTTACCCCTGAGCAACTTTACAGTGTTAATAATTCAAGTTTAAAAGATGCTTGTATTTGGTTCAACGGTGGATGTACCGGTGAAATTATTTCTTCTGAGGGTTTGATTTTAACAAACCACCATTGCGGATACGATGCAATAGCTGAGTTAAGCACTACTCAAGATAACATTTTAGACAACGGATTTTGGGCTAAAACTAAAGCTGAAGAAAGAAAACCCAAAGCACCAATGTCAATAACAAGAGTGGTAAGAGTAGATGACATTACTTCCGATGTCATTGCAAAATTAACTGGTGTAGAAGAAAAAGACAGAGCTGCTAAAATTCAAGAGATTTATAAAGAATTAACAAAAAAAGCAACTGAAGGAACTCATTATGAGGCTACTTGTCGTGAAATGTTCAAAGGGAATGCTTATTATTTATTTGTCATGGAAAAATTTACTGACATCAGACTTGTAGGTACTCCTCCGCAAAATGTTGGAAAATTTGGTGGAGAAACAGACAATTGGATGTGGCCAAGACATACCGGAGATTTCAGTATGTTCAGAGTATATGCCAACAAAGAAAATAAACCAGCTGATTACAGTACTGATAATCAACCATACAAACCTTTGCACTATTTACCAGTATCTATCAAAGGAATTAAAGAAGGTGATTTTGCTATGATCATAGGATTCCCTGGTAGAACAAACAGATACGAGTTTTCTCAAGGTGTAGATTTAGCTACTGAAACAGTTAATCCTAACATTGTAAATTTAAGAGCAATCAGATTGGCAAATTGGAAAGAACAAATGGTGCAAGATGAAGCAACGAGGTTATTGCTTTCAAGTGATTATGCTTCAATTGCTAACTATTGGAAATATTTTGATGGTGAAACCCAACAATTGAAACAAAACAAAGTGTACAGCAAAAAAACAGCAGAAGAAAAAGCATTTGCTAAATGGGCTGAAAACAAACCAGAATACAGTACATTGTTGTATGATATAGATAAAGTTTACACGGATTATAAACCGTTTGCGCTGCAATCTACTTACATGAGAGAATGTATTTCGGCACCTACCATTTCACAAATGGCAATGATGGGTTTTGCCTTAGATGATTTATACTCTAAAAAAGCAAAACTAGCAGAAGATAAAACCAAATCAAAAGAAGACAAAGCAAAAGAATTAGCTGCTGTAGATGAAAACATTAAAAAAACTATTGAAAACATCAAAACATCTTTGAACGATTTCAATTACACAGATAGAATTAAAGCTGCAGATAAAAAAATATACGCTGGCATGTTGAAAATGTATTATAAAAACATTCCATCCGATCAATGGCCTGAATTGTTTACTAAAATAGCTTCTAAAATTAAAAATGGCAACAGCGATGAAGTGTTTGCTAAATATACTGAAATGGTATTCAATAAAAGCATTTTTGCATCGAAAGAAAGCATATTAAAATTTTTAGAAAAACCAAGTCATTCTAAATTGTTAAAAGATCCAGCATTTGCCTACATAAAAGCACATAGAACAAACTATACAACTAAATTTATGCCTAAAGTGCTTGAATTTCAATCGTTATCAAACGCATTAGGAAGAAAATACATCAAAGGTTTGATGGAAATGTATCCAAATAGAACGTTTTATCCAGATGCCAATTCAAGCCAAAGATTAACTTATGGTACAGTAAAATCCTACGACCCTAAAGACGCAATTCATTTTGATTTTATAACCACATTAGATGGCGTAATGGAAAAATACAAAGCTGGAGATTACGAATTTGATTTGCCTTCTAAATTGGTTGATTTATATAACAACAAAGATTATGGAAGATATAAATTAGCAAATGGCAAATTGCCTGTAGCATTTCTTACTGATAATGATATTACTGGAGGAAACAGCGGAAGTCCTGTAATGGATGCCAATGGTCACATCATTGGTTTAGCATTTGATGGCAACTGGGAAGCAATGAGTGGAAACATTCATTTTGATGAAAAACTTAAAAGAACAATCAATGTGGACATTCGTTATGTGTTGTGGTTGATTGAGAAATTAGGCGGAGCATCTCATATCATCAAAGAAATGACCATTGTTGAATAAGAAAAATTTTATATTAAAAAAAGCAGTTCATTTGAGCTGCTTTTTTTTTGTGAAATAAATTTATAACTTTGAAAAAAGTTTGATATGAAAAAATACATAAAATTGCTAGTATTTTTATTTCTTTTAAATGGATTAGTGTTTGTTGGTTGTGAACATCAGCCGATAAAAAAAGGCGATTTGAAAAGTAAAGATACGGTAGCAGTTATTGTTACAAATTGTGATCCTGATTCTGTTTATTTTGAAAATACAATATTGCCAATAATTATTTCAAATTGCAATGGTACTGGCTGCCATAATGCAATAGATCATGCTGATGGAGTAACTTTAGCAACTTATTCAAATATTAAAAATTATATTATAGCAGGAAATGCAACTGGTAGTAAATTATACAAAAATATGACTATTAGTAGTAAAATTATGCCTCCAAGTGGTATGCTGTCTCAAACTACTTTAGATTTAATCAAAAAATGGATAAATCAAGGAGGTAAAAACAACAGTTGTAAAAATGGATGTGATACAACAAAATTTACATATTCTTCCGATATATCTAAAATAATTAATAATAACTGTTTAGGATGTCATAATACTGGAACAACAAAAATTGGAACTTATAATGAATTAATGATTCAAGTCTCTAATGGAAAGCTATTAGGAACAATAAATCACAGTCAAGGATTTTTGCCTATGCCAAGTGTAAATGTAAAATTGCAGAGTTGTGAAATTACTAAAATTAAAAAGTGGATTAATTCAGGTGCTCCAAATAATTAATGTTAAATTTTATTAGAAATAATTTATTTATACTAGGATTTGTTTTTTTAGTAATTAATTCTTGTGAGCATTTACAAGTTACTCCTCAAAATTATAGAGGGGGTAATTGCAATCCAGATACTGTTTATTTTGTCAATGATGTGCAACCAATTTTAGTTTCACAATGTGCTTTAAGTGGCTGTCATGATAGTAAATCTAAGAAAGAAGGTGTAATATTAGATGATTATAACAACATAATAAAAACTGGAAAAATAAAAATTGGAAAAGGCTTAAAAAGCGAAATTATAAAGATAATGAGAACCAATAGTTCAAGAAAAATGCCACCATCTGGGAAATTATCAGATTTTGATATTTCTAAAATAAGTAAATGGATTGTTCAAGGGGCTAAAAACAACCAATGTGTTGCTGGGTGTGATTCAATGTCATTTTCTTTTAGTACTCAAATCAATCCAATTATCAATACAAATTGTCTAAACTGCCATGCTAACAGTGGCAATCCCATATTGTTAAATTCTTATTTAGAAATTAAAAAAAATGTAGATAATGGAATGTTATGGGGTGCTATCAACCACTTAAGTGGATACAAACCAATGCCCTCTCTAAATTTAAAATTAACTGATTGTGAAATTAATAAAATAAAAAAATGGATATCAATTGGTGCTCCAAACAATTAATAAATATGTATAAAAAAATAAAAATAATGATGCTTATAAGCTTGTGTATGTTTTTTGTCAATTCTTGTTATAAAGATAAAGGAGATAAATTATACCCAGCAGGAAATGGCAATAATTGTGATACTTCTAACATGAAATACTCGGCCAATGTCTCTCCAATATTAACTTCTAATTGCGCTATTTCAGGTTGTCATACCACAGCTAATAAATCCAATGTTGCTGGTTATGCTTACGATTCCTATTCCGAAACATTAAACAGTGTAAGTAATGGCAAATTGTTGAAATCAATTAAACATGAAGCTGGAACAAGTCAAATGCCAAAAGCCAGTAGTAAAATGAATGATTGTAACATCAATATCATTGAGTCGTGGATTAGAAGAGGAGCATTGAATAATTAAAAAATAAAACATGAAAAATACAATAAAATACGGTCTAATCCTTTTAATATTAGGGTCAATTGGAGGAATCATATACTACAAAATGGCTTCAAAAAAAAGAGATCCTTCTAAATCAAATGACATTGTGTACATTAAAGCAAATGATTTATTTAAGCTTTTTAATGAATATGAAGATAGCGCAAATAAACTATATTTAGATAAAGCCATCAATATTCAAGGTGAAATTTTGTCAATAGAAAATAATCCACCGCGTTACACTTTGTATATCAATACTAACGATAGCAATGGTAATATCAGTTGTGAATTGGACTCAAGTCAAAATCAAATAGCTAAAAATTTAGCTCCAAAACAATTAGTCAATATCACTGGTTTTTGTAATGGCAAGCTTATTGATGTACAATTAGATAAATGTGTCATTGGAAAATAAATCAAACAATTAAAATGAAAAAATATTCTTTATTATTAACGATGGCTTTAACAATAGGACAATTGTTAACAGCCCAAAAGTATCAAACTAAAACAGGTGTCATTAAATTCAATTCTAAAACTCCACTTGAAGAGATTAAAGCCGAGAACAGAAAAGTAGTCAGTGTGTTGGATTCGTCAACTGGCAAAATGGAGTTCACCTTATTGATGAAAAGTTTTGATTTTCCTAATCAATTGATGGAAGACCATTTCAATGAAAGCTATGCTGAAAGTTCAAAATACCCTAAAGCCAGTTTTTCTGGAACCATAAGCGATGTTAAAAAAATAAAATTTTACAAAGATGGAACCTATACATCCGAAGTAAAAGGAAAGCTAACCATCAAAGGGGTAACTAAAGACATCACAACTACCGCTACTTTTGTAGTTAAAGGAGGTAAAATTACAGCTACTGCTCAAATTAGCATCAAGCCGAAAGATTATAATTTTAAGATTCCTGCTGCAGTGGAAAACAAAATTGCAGAGAGTGTCGTTGTGGACATAAAAATGGATTATTCAAAAAAGTAAAATGATAAAAAAAGTATTTACACTTTTAATTACAGCCATTTCACTTCAATCGATGGCACAAACTGACAGCTCTAGTTTAAATGCCGTGTCAGATATTCCAGGATTACAAGCTGATACTTCGAGTTTGTTGGATGATTTGTTAAGCGATGAACCTGATTTTGTAAATAGCACATTCAAAGGCAATAGAATCATCAATTCACATTCCATAGAAATGTTAGGCAAAGCCAATATGGATTATCGAATTTCTCATCGTTTTGGCACTCTCAATCAAGGGGCTTATGATTTATTTGGCTTAGATAATGCTTCACAAAGAATGAGTTTTTCCTTTGGATTGTCAGATTTAATTAACATTGAAGTAGGCAGAAGTGCTGTGAATAAAATGTACGATGCTACTATAAAATGGAAATGGATGAGGCAGGCAAATAAAGACAAAAAAAGACCTTTAAGCATGGTGTATGTTGCTAACATGGCTGTACAAACAGAAAAAAATAATAATCCTAATTACACACCTTATTATTTTACACACAGATTGTATTATACGCATCAATTATTAATAGCACGGAAATTTAACGAAAAATTATCTGTTCAATTAATGCCAACAATTGTTCACCGCAATTTTATAGATTCGCAAAAGTATAAAAACACAGTGATAAGTATGGGAGCTGGATTAAGGTATAAACTCTCACGCAAAATAGCCCTTACAGGAGAATATTTTTATGTGTTACCTAATCAAATTGCAGATAAATATAAAAATTCTTTTTCATTAGGATTTGATATCGAAACAGGTGGACACGTCTTTCAAATACATTTCACCAACAGCACAGGCATGAATGAAAAAGGTTTCATCACAGAAACTACCAACGATTGGACCAAGGGAGATATTCATTTTGGATTCAATATTTCAAGGGTGTTTTATATTGGAAGGCATTAGTATTTTTTTTCATTTGTTGAATAATTAGTACACCTTTTAAAAGGTGTTGGTATTTATAATGTTGCCGTAAATTGTATTCATGTATTTTTACATCATGAATTATTCTGTCAAAATTGCATCAGCCTTTCTTGTTTTATTGGTTGCTTGCGTACCCGCTAGAAAGTTAGAAGAACTTCAAGTGAAATTTGATGATTGTGTAAAATCTAAGACCAATTGTGAAAATGATTTATTAACAAATCAAGTGACTACTAATGCCCTAAAAGATGAAAATGGGAAATTAAAAACCAGCATTAAAAAACTTCAAGAAGATTCGTTAGAGTGCTACACCGCTTTAGATAGAACGAATAAATTGTATCAACAATCTGAGACTACTTCACAAAAAATCATAGACAATAACCGCTACGAAAATGAAAAATTAACTGCTGATTTAAACAAGAAAACAGAAGATTTAAAACAAAAAGAACTTGAATTAAATAACAAAGAAGCTAAATTGATGGAAGCTCAATCCAAAAATAGAGATTTGTCTTCAAACTTAGCTCAAACGGAAGCCAATTTAAAAATTAGAGAAAAAAGAGTAGCTGAATTAGAAGCTATTTTAAGAGCTAAAGACAGTGCAGTAAATGCCTTAAAAGATAAAATTACAAAAGCTTTGTTAGGGTTTCAAAATCAAGGATTAACTGTTGTAACTAAAAACGGCAAAGTGTATGTGAGTATGGAAGAAAAATTATTGTTTAAATCTGGTAGTACTGTAGTTGACCCTAAAGGAGAAAGTGCATTGCTAGAGTTAGCAAAAGCTTTAAACCAAAACAACGATGTGAGTATATTGGTAGAAGGTCATACTGATAATGTACCTATGAAAGCCAGCACAGCCATCAAAGACAATTTAGATTTAAGTGTTTTAAGAGCTACTTCAATTACCAGAATTTTGACAACAAAAGGGGGTGTACTTGCAACTAGAATTACATCGGCAGGTAGAGGCGAACATTTCCCAATAGACTCTGCAAACACTCCTGAAGCAAGAGCAAAAAACAGAAGAACTGAAATCATACTAACTCCTAAGTTAGATGAATTGTTGTCTATATTAGGCAATCAATAGAACAGAGAGTTCATGTTGCACATTACGTTGTTGAGCATTGGAAAAACCAATGAAAATTTTGTAAAACTTGGTTTAGAAAAATACAATACATTGCTGTCCAAGTATTGTAAGTTTGATAACATAGAATTAAATGATGTGAAAAATGCCAATAAATTACCCGTGGAAAAACTAAAATTGACAGAGGCAGAATTAATCAATCAGCATTTAAATGAAAAAGCAATTGTGGTATATTTAGATGAAAAAGGAAAGCAATACGATTCGCATGCATTTGCAAAATACTTAGAGAAAATAAGTGTTGAAAGCTCAAAAATTACTTTTGTAATAGGAGGGTCTTATGGGCTAGAGCATGCTTTATTAAGAAAGGGAGATAAATTGGCTTTGTCTTCAATGACTTTTACACATCAGATGACGAGAGTGATATTGGCAGAACAATTGTTCCGTGCATTTACAATAAATCATGGAACAACATACCACCATTAATAATTTGCATTAATTTTGTATGAATATAATTACAATGAAAAATTACATATTGTTATCTGTTGTGTCAATCTTTCTGATTGGGGCCAAAAAACCTGTAAACCAAGATATGCAGGTGATAAGTGCTGAAAAACAAACCGTTTATGGGGGAGTATTTGGCAGCCCTATTGTTACTAATTATAAAATTGAAATGAAGTCTAAAAGGAATTTCACTTTGTCAGTGGATTCGGTTTATGCCGAGGGTAAAAAAGATGAATTGAAATTATTAAAAGACAGTTTTAACAACACAACAACTTTGAAATTGAAGAAAAATCAAATTTTCACCATGTACTTTTACATTTCAAATGTGTCTGATGTGCCACATCAAACCAATCCACAATTTAGTGGAAGCAGAGCAGCAACTCCGCCCATAAAAATGACAAATGAACAAGCCTTGTTTTATTATAAAGGAGGGAAAGGTAAATATTTAATGGTAAATAACATCAAAATAAAGGAAACTATTTATGCTCCTTAATTGATTAAAAAGTTGAAAAACAATAGATTGTAGGCGATTTAAAACCCTTTAATGCGAATATTTAGAATAAAATCCAACAAATGGTTTGATATTTTAAAATAAAGTTGTACTTTTGCCGTCCATTTAAAAATCACAAGAGATGTACGCCATTGTAGAAATTGCAGGACAACAATTTAAAGTAGAAAAAGATAAATACATCTACACACACCGTTTGTCAAACGAAGCTGGAAGCAGTGTTTCATTTGATAAAGTTATGTTTGTAGATAACAGCGGTAAAATATCAGTAGGATTGCCTACAATCAAAGGAGCCACTGTAACAGGTAAAGTACTAGAGCATTTGAAAGGCGATAAAGTCATCGTGTTTCATAAAAAACGCAGAAAAGGTTACAAAAAGAAAAATGGTCACAGACAATATTTGTCTAAAGTATTAATTGAATCAATCAACGCTTAAAAATAATAAATTAGAAAATGGCACATAAGAAAGGCGCAGGTAGTTCCAAAAACGGACGTGAGTCACACAGTAAAAGATTAGGTGTTAAAATATATGGTGGACAAGCCATTAAAGCTGGTAACATCATAGTTCGTCAAAGAGGAACTAAACACCACCCATCAACTAATGTAGGAATCGGAAAAGATCATACTTTATTCGCACTTACTGATGGAGTAGTAAAATTCACAAAAGCAAAAAACGACAGATCATTTGTTTCTGTTATCACAGCAGAAGCATAAACCAGAAAAGATTATAATATGCACTTATCAACACAAGAAAAAAAAGACATTTTTAAAAAATTTGGCGGTAGTGACACCAACACTGGCTCTACTGAAGGTCAAATAGCTCTTTTTACCGAAAGAATTAATTTCATCACTGGTCATTTAAGAATTAATCCAAATGACAAAGCATCAGAATTGAGCTTGGTGAAATTAGTAGGTAAACGCAGAAGCCTACTTGATTATTTAGCTAAAAAAGACATCTTCAAATACCGTGACCTTATCAAGGCATTGGGTATCAGAAAATAGTTTTTTGCAACCCGATTTTTTACATCTTATTATCAAAAAGCCCCCCATTTTGGAGGGCTTTTTTTGTAAAAAAAATAATTTAAAA
>CAYVDH010000004.1:0-54903 GCA_964450355.1 uncultured Flavobacteriaceae bacterium | reverse complement strand
TAAGCATTGCTAAATTATTAAATTACAACAATGCCGAAACAGCAAAAGCTAAAAAACACCAATGCTTTAAAAAACTACAAGAACTTGTTTTAAACAACTATAATAAATCAGATTTTCTAGACCAATGAAAGAAGAACAAACACATATTGAACTTTTTGACTTGTACCTGAGGAATGAATTGCCTGATAATGATAAGACTGATTTTGAAAAAAAATTAGAGTTAGACCACGAATTTAAACAACAATTTACTCAATATTTATTAATTGTAGAAGGTATAAAACTCCACAACAGAGAAGAATTGAAAACCTTTATGAAAAATGAGGCTAAAATGGAGTATTGGGGCCAAAACTTTTGGGGGAAAAAATGGAATTATGCTTCTGCTGCTTTACTTTTAATATTTGCTTCGCTATACATAGTCACAAAACAATTCAATAATTCAAGCAGTAAACAAGAAAATGATTTGGCTATTGAACAACAAAAAGAAAAAGTAGAATTAAAAACACAAGAAAATACCAGCCCAAAATCAGAGCAAAATCCAGTAAAAGAACATGTCGTTGCTGAAGAAAAACCATTAGATAATATTGTAATCAATGATGCTGAAATCCCTATTGTTGCTGAAAATGAATCTTCACGGGGCTATAATTTAGAAACAGATGATGCTAATATGGTTGTAAACATAGAAGAGGAGAAAAAAATATCAGAAAAAACACTCAATATAAATGATGTTAAAGAAATAACATTCGAATTCAACAATAATACATGGAATTCACAAACATCTTCAACAACATTACCTTCTAATTTTCCAAATGATAAAACCTCTGGAAGAGTAAATAAACAAAAAAAAGCATCATCTGATAAAAACAAAGAAAATAAAACAGAAGTTGAGGAAAAGAAAACTGTTGATACCTCTGCTCGTGTTAAAACATTAGAGAATACAAACGTTCAAAGCAATAAATTATTAATTCAATTTTGGAGTTCACCACTTAATTATAAAGGTTATCAATACAACAACAATGTACTTAAGTTATATGGTATCACAGAAAATAATACAAAATTACACCAATACAACAAAACATTATACTTAGTAAACGATGGGAAAGTATACAGAATTACACCATGCAATGAAACATGCAATTACATCGAAGAGGAAAATATAAACATTAAAATCACCATTTTAAATCAACCATAATTTGAAATTTTACAAATACCAAGGTACAGGAAATGATTTTATTCTGTTAGACAACAGAACTAGAGAATTTGACAATTTAGACGTAGCTAAATTATGCAATAGAAAATTTGGAATTGGTGCTGATGGATTGATGTTGTTACAAAACCATGCTGAATATGACTTTGAAATGGTGTATTACAACAGCGATGGAAATATCAGTAGCATGTGTGGCAATGGAGGGAGATGCATAGTTGCATTTGCTAAAAAAATGAAGGTTTTTGATGGCAATAAAACTTTATTTTGGGCCATAGATGGATTGCATGAAGCTTATATTGAGAATGATTTTGTGGAGCTAAAAATGATAGATGTCAATTCCATTCAAATGATAGAAAACGATTATCAAATGAACACTGGTTCTCCTCATTATGTTCGATTTAATTCATCAATAGATCATATTAATATCATAGAAGAAGCTAGAAAGATCAGATACAATGACGTATTTAAAGAAAATGGCATCAATGTTAATTTTGTTGAAGTAAAAAACAACAACACAATTAAAGTTAGAACTTATGAAAGAGGTGTTGAAGATGAGACTTTGAGTTGCGGCACTGGTGTTACAGCTTGTGCCATAGCATTTAACAACATAACAAATCCTGAAATCAATTCAGTAAACATTGAAACTCCAGGTGGTTTATTAACAGTAAAATTTGAATTAGAAAATAGTAAATATTCAAATGTATGGTTATGTGGACCCGCAACCTTTGTTTTTGAAGGGGAAATTTAAAATTATTTTTTTGTTGAAAAAAAATTAAACAAATATTAAACAATTATTAAAAAAAATTGTAGTATTGTACCCGATTTCGGTTCTTAGTTTAAATCATTAACATTTAAACCAGATTAAAAAGGGAACTTGAGTGAAATTCTCAGACATTTCCCGATGCTGTAATCTCCACGATGCTTTTATAAGCATCATTTTTCTAAAAACACCACTGTGCTTTAGCATGGGAAGGTAAGAAAAAAGGAGGAGTCAGAAGACCTGCCTAAATCAACATACATGTCATTGCTTTCGGTGAAAAAGCTTGAACAAATATCAGTGTATTCTTACACTTTATTTTTCAGCCCATTTGTCTATTGCAAGCATTAAAAAAACATGAAGCGTTTGCTTTACATATCGCTGTTAATCGCAAGTTCCAACAATGCATTGTGGGCTCAAATAGATACGTTTGTCCTTAAAGAACATATTTTGAAATTAAGTAAATCGTCTCAATCCAATGTAGGAACAACCACGTTTAATGTCCCTTTAAAGATTTATTTAAACCTATCAGACGCATTGAAACATAACAGCGCAATGCACATAAAAGAATACGGAGTAAATGGCTTATCTACCTTATCTGTAAGAGGCATGTCTGCTCAACATACAGCAGTATATTGGAATAATTTTAATTTGCAAAGCTGCATGAATGGTTTGATAGACCTAAACTTATTGCCAACATTTTTTATAGATCAATCAGAAATTAACACCTCTTCTTCTGTTTCTTTACCAGGTGCTGGCTCTCTTGCTGGTGCACTGTTGTTAAAATCTAACAACAACGAAAGTGAAAGTATAGAACTTCAAATTGCCTATGGCAGCTTCAATGCCTATGACTTCTCTATTGGGTCAACTTACCAATTAAAAAAATGGAAATTAAAATCAAGAGCTTTATACAAACAAGCAGAAAATAACTATCCTTATAAAAACTACTTTAAACCCGAAAAACCAATTGAAAGGCAAATAAACAATGAATTCCATCAAAAAGGAATTTTACAAGATTTTAATTATTCTCATAAAAAGAAAACCTTCAATTCCAGCATCTGGGTTCTTCATTCACAAAGACAATTACCAACACCAATTGGCATTGAAAATAAAAATGAAAATCAAACTGATTTCAATTTTAGATACACAAACCATTATGTCTATTCAATCAATAACAAGTCGGAAGTAAGTAATAAAATTGGGGTTTTTTATGATGAAATCAATTATTATCATCCACAGTTATCCTTGTTTAAAAATAAAACAAATGCCATAGTTTATGAAACGGACTATTCAAGAACTTTGTCCTCTCATTTTAAAACTTTTACTCAAATAAACTACACTTTCAATAGCGCAGTTTCTGATGGATTTAAAAACGGTATAAACAGACATTTATTTTCAATGTTGCAAAAACTAAATTATTTGTCTGAGAATAAATCGTTTAAATCATCCATTTCCATAAAATTACAAACTTACAAGGAAAATAAGATTTATCCTTCCACTGAATTAGGCATCGAATACCAATTAACTTCTCATATAAAATTAAAAAATTCCAATTCATACCATGTAAGAATTCCAAATTTCAATGATTTGTATTGGCAACCCGGTGGAAACATCCATTTAAATCCAGAAAAAGGCTTTAAAAACGATGCAACAGTTGAATTTAAAAACAAACAATTTCACTTTTTCATTACTGGATTTAATCATGTAATTGATGATTGGATCATGTGGACTCCCAGTCAAAACAGCTCAATATGGACCCCTAAAAACATCAAACAAGTAATTAGTACTGGCATAGAATCTGGGTTTGAATGGATAAAATCTACAAAAAAAATTCAATACATAATAAATGGGCGTTACCAATTAGTAAAAAGTACAAACACCAAAACACATGAACATTTAGAAAATGTAATTGGCAAACAATTGCCTTACACCCCTTACAATACAGGTTTTTTACAATTAAAAACCCTTTTTAAAAAATGGGAATTAAATGGTATTTTAAATTACAATGATTTTAGATTTACGACCTCAGATAACAGCCCTGATTACATTTTAGACTCTTATTATTTAATCAACCTAAACTTTGGATACCATGTAAAATCAAAAAATCATGACATGACGGTGTTTTTTCAATTAAACAACGTTAGTAACAATGCCTATCAAATCATGGAAAACAGACCCATGCCTCTTAGAAACTATCAATTAAAAATAAATTACAAAATCAAATATGACAAAATTAAATCTTAAACTAGCTTTATTCTTATTTACCGCAATATTAACTTTAACAAATGGTTGCAAAAAACCAGAAGAAATAAAAGTTGAAACTGAAAATTACAAGGGCATTTTGGTTGTCAATGAAGGTAAATATGGCGCTTCTAACGGCAGCATTGGCTTATTTAAAAATGGTAACAACACCTATTTTAATGCTTTTGAAAAAGCCAATAACAGACCATTAGGTGACATAGTTCAATCCATCAATAAATTGAACAATAAATTTTATATTGCAGTAAACAATTCAAATAAAATTGAAATTGTAAACGCTGATAATTTCAACTACGAATCTACAATTTCTGTTTCTTCGCCTAGATACATTTTACCAATTAATCCAAACAAAGCCTACATCAGTCATTTGTATTCAAATGAAGTATCAATTTTAAATTTACAAAACAATTCCGTTTCTGGTAAAATCAATATTGACCACTGGAGCGAAAACATGGCTCTTATCAATTCAAAAGCATTTGTTGGCACAAATTCAAAAATAATATCAGTCATCAATACTAGTACAGATAAATTAATAGATTCAATTATGGTTGGAAATGGTTTAAATAAAATCATAGACATAAACAACAACAAAGGTGTCGCATTGAGTACTGGATTAGTAGATTATACTACTGGTAATGTGTTAGAAAATGGCAAACTTGTTTTTTTTAGTGCAGACTCCAACAAAACATACAACACCATAAACTTGTCAAGCGGCTCATATGGCGGTTCTATGGCAACTTATGGCAGCACAATATATTACACATTAGGCGACAACAAATTGTACTCAATTAACACCGATGGTACAAATAACCAATTGTTTTTAACATTAGCCTCTGGGACATCAATTTATGGATTAAATGTTGACCAAAAAAATGGTTGGATATACATTACCGATGCCAAAGATTACAACAGTGCTGGAAAAGTATATATTTACAATGCTACTAAACAATTTGTTAAAGAATTTACTTCTGGCATAGTCCCTAACAATGTGTTTTTTAATGAATAAAGGATTTGTTTTCTTTTATTTGATTTTCATTTTTTCATGTAATACTATTCAAAAAAAGAATAAAGTTACAGGAATTGTAATCGCACTGAAGTATTGCAAAAACTTATTAATTTCTCAAAACGATAGCAATTATTTTTTATATTCAATCGAAAATAATGACACTCAATTTTTGTTTGATATCAATAAAAATAGAAGCATGGATAAAATCATCGTTTTATCAAGCGTATTTTATGGTGGTTTAAAATTATTAAATGAAGAAAAAAGAATAATTGGAGTAGATAATTTTAATTATTATTACGATAGTACTTTCATTGAAAACAGCAAAAAAAACAACATAAGTTCTGTTGGTGAAGAAGGTCAATTGAATTTGGAAAAAATAATAGAGCTGAACCCTGAAATGATTATTTGCAACTCCTCAAAATCCATTCAAAATTATTCAAGACTTAAAGGAGTAAAAATAATTCCTTGTATAAGTTACAAAGAAAATCATCCTTTAGCCAGGGCTGAATGGATTAAATTTTTTGGAATTATCTGTGGGCAATTTGACCAATCGGTTGACTTTTTTAATCAAGTAGAAAAACAATACAATCAATTAAAAGACTCATCAAGCAATATTAAAAATACATTTTTTTGTGAATTGCTGTATGGAAATACTTGGAACATTCCTGGAGGAAATTCATACATGGCTAATTTAATACAAGACGCTGGTGGAACCTATATGTATTCAAACAAAAGGGACAACTTTACTTTCCAACTGAGTTTTGAAGAAGTGTACACTGATTGTAGAAATTCAGAAATCTGGATTAACCCGGGATTAATAAGCAAAAAATCGGAATTGATTGCCTTGGATAATCGATTTAAACACTTCAAAGCCTTTAAAAAAGGAAATTTGTTTAACAACAATAAAAAAACTAGAAGTAATGGAGCTAATGATTACTGGGAAACAGGACCATACAGACCCGATGTTATGTTAAAAGATTTGATGATAATTAACGAACTAAATGAAGAAAACTTCAGTTTGTTGCAATATTTTAAAAAGGTTGATTAGTTTTGTGGAATAAACAACCCGTTTAAAATTGTTATTTAATTCTTGGATATTTTTAATCTTTTTGCCCATCGTATTTGGGCTGTATTTTGCAATCCCTCATAAATGGCGATGGTTACTTATGTTGGTGTGCAGCTTGGTGTTTTATGGATGGTGGAAATGGGAATTCACAAGTCTATTATTAATCTCTACTTTAATTGATTATTTCGCAGCGATACAAATAGAAAAAACAGAAGTAAAATCCATAAAAAAAAGATGGCTTTTATTGAGTATTTGTTCCAATTTGGGCTTGTTAATATTTTTTAAATACACTTATTATTTTTTAGGCGGATTAGATGTTGTAAATGATATAGCGAGCAAACACATTGAAATAAGAAAATTATTAGAATTTCTTGCTCAGGCATTGCCTGTTGGAATTTCGTTTTATACATTTCAAACAATGAGTTACACCATCGATGTGTACAATGGAAGAAATAAAGCAGAAAAAAACTTGGGTCATTTTGCGTTATTTGTCTCCTATTTTCCTCAATTAGTTGCTGGCCCAATTGAGAGATACAGCCATTTAAGTGCTCAACTCAAAGAAAAAAAAGAAATCATTTATTCCAATCTTCAATCAGGATTTCGCTTGTTGTTATTTGGTTTTTTTGTAAAAATGGTAATAGCAGACAATTTATCTTACACTGTTATGTCTGTGTTTGACAATCCTCAAAAATGGCATTGGTATTGGGTGCTTATAGGTGTATTATCTTTCTCTTTTCAGATATACGCTGATTTTTTTGGCTATTCTCTAATTGCACAAGGTTCTGCCAAGTTATTTGGGGTTGACTTAATGGATAATTTCAACCGTCCTTACTTAGCTCACAACATCACAGATTTCTGGAAAAGATGGCATATCTCTTTGACCACTTGGTTCAGAGATTATTTATACATTCCCTTAGGAGGTAATAAAGTCAAGAAATCAAGGTGGGTATTCAATGTATTTGTAGTATTTTTACTCAGCGGATTATGGCATGGAGCCAACTATACTTACCTTATATGGGGTGCAATTCATGGAACTATGTATTTAATCGAGAGGTTTTCTCCAATCAAATTAAAAACAAGTATTTTTAAAAGCACCATGACCTATTTATTGGTTTGTTTGGCTTGGATATTTTTCAGAGCTGAGAATACTGATAAGGCTTTGCAAGTTATAAAATCCATGTTTTATGAAATAGACAATGTTAAACATTTAGACACTCCACCACATGTTTTTTTATTGTTATTTGTATTTGGAGCGTTTGAAATTTGGAGAAAAAATCAACGTTTTGACGAATTTTGCAACCGATTTAGTGATATTCAAAGATGGGTATTGTATTGTTTTTTGTTATTTACAATATTAGTATTGTGTGGCACCAATTATCAACCTTTTATTTATTTTAGATTTTAATGAAGACAAATAAATTGATTTTTAAATTTACAAGCATCATTGCAACTTTCGTAATAAGTTATTTTGTCTATATAAAAATATACTTGATACCTGAATTAAAAGACCAAGGTCCTATGTTATATAACTTAACAGAATACCAATGGCACAACGATGTATTATATTTTGGCGAGTCATCTAATTTTTGGATTGCAGATAGCGATAAAGACAGGCGAACTATAAGTGACATGATAAACGACAGTATAGATGGATACCGTTTGAGTGGAATAGCTGCATCTGGTTCTCATGCTGGAAATTTTTTACCAGTAATAGAACAAATAAATCAAGAATCGAGGGTAAAACATTTAGTTATCACACTCAACTTGCGCTCTTTTGACAAACCTTGGATTTATTCAAATTTAGAAAGCAATTTAAATAGAATTAATTGTTTCTATGATGGAGAAAATCATTTATTCAACAGATTAAAAGCTGCTTTTCAATTTTATCAACAACCAAGTGAAAAAGAACAAGAAATGAAGATGTTAAATGCCTTTGAGTTTGACACTTTAAAAGTAGATTTCCCATTGAAATTTAACACCATCAAAACTTGGTGCGAACAAGAAAAATTCCCTTTACCGGGCGGAGGAGAAGATTTTCCTAAGCGAGAATTGGCTGATCATTACATCAAAGCTTATGCCTTTCAAATTGATGTCAAAACAAATCCTAGAATAAAAGATTTTGATGACATCGTAGAAGTTTGTAAAAGAAAAAAAATTCAACTTTTCTTTAATTTAATGAGTGAAAACATCCATTATGCTGATAGTTTAGTAGGCAAGGAATTGGTATATTTAATGAAAAATAACAGAGATTTACTAGTAGATAGATACCGCAAAAAAGGAGTAATAATCATCGACAATTTAGAAACAGTAAATGCAAATTCATTTGGCGAAAAAAATTGGACAACAGAACATTACGATGAAATCGGAAGAATGAAAATAGCCATGAATGTGAAAGACACATTAATGAAATATTTACCCAAAAAACAAAAAATGAACTAAACTTTATACAGTACTTTATAAATTTCCTAGCTTTAATTTTATTTGTTTGAAAAAAAACATTCAATTTGCTATTTGAATGAAAGTACACATTATAGCCTGTGGCGGAGCAGTGATGCATAACATCGCTTTGGCATTACACAACAATGGATTTGAAGTGAGTGGTAGTGACGATGAAATTTTTGAACCTGCCCTATCCCGTTTAAAGAATAAAGGCTTACTTCCCGAAAAGTTTGGTTGGTTTTCTGAAAAAATCAATTCGGATCTAGATTTTATCATATTAGGAATGCATGCTAAAGCAGATAATCCTGAATTATTAAAAGCGAAAGAAATTGGCCTAAAGGTTTATAGCTTTCCAGATTATATATACCAACATGCCATCAATAAAACAAGGATAGTAATAGCAGGAAGCCATGGAAAAACAACCACTACAGCTATGGTTATGCATGCACTAAAACAAAACAAGTATGAATTTGATTATTTGGTGGGTTCACAACTCGAAGGTTTTGACACCATGGTAAAATTTAGCGATGCCCCTTTTATGGTCATAGAAGGTGATGAATATTTAACTTCTCCAATTGATTTGGTTCCAAAATTCTTAAAATACAAACCACATGTTGCTATGATTACTGGAATTGCTTGGGATCACATCAATGTATTTCCAACATTTGAACTATATTTGCAACAATTTCAATTATTTATAAACACAATTGGCAACGAAAATCAATTAATTTATTTTAATCAAGATCAACATTTAACTAAATTAGTAGAAAATAGCAGTTGTAAAACAACAGAATACAACACTCCTAGCTATAAAAGAGACAATTTTAAAACCATCATAGACTACAATGGCAAAAATTATGAACTTTCCATTTTTGGAGAACACAATTTGCAAAACATGGCTGGAGCCCAATTGGTATGTGAAAAAATAGGCTTAAATGGTGACGATTTTTACAAAAGCATGTCCAGTTTTAATGGCACTGCTCGAAGGCTTGAAAAAGTACATGAATCAGCAAATGAGTTGATATATAGAGACTTTGCCCATTCGCCTAGTAAATTAAAAGCAACTGTAAAAGCACTTAGAGAGCAATTTATAAATGAAAAATTAATATGTGTTTTTGAATTACACACCTTTAGCAGCTTGAATTCAGAATTTTTAAAAGAATATAAAAACTGCTTGAAAGATTGCGATGTTGCTGTAGTGTATTTTAATCCACATGTATTTGAAATGAAAAAAATGCAAGCTTTTACTAATGAGCAAATTAGAGCAGGTTTTAATCAAGAATTAACCGTCATTTCTGATTCAAAAAAATTAATTGAAGAAATTGAAAATATACGAGGCAACGTTATGAGTGAAAAATGTGTCTACGCGTACATGAGTTCAGGGAATTTTGACAATTTAAAACTATGGTAAACTACCATTTTGTAATTTAAAAAAACTTCCCTAAATTCGTAGATTAACTATTTTTAACCTAACTGAACCTAATATATATGATAAAAAGACTACTGATTTGTCTTGTTTTATTCTCATTTGTAAATCAATCCGAAGCAGCATTGTGCTTCCCAAATTGGAAATACAATAGGAGTATTACTGTTACTAATTCCAATGGATCTTCTCTTAACAATTTTCAAGTAAAATTAATTGTAAACACCCAAGCACTTATCTCTGCTGGTAAAATGAAAAACAACGGTGATGACATCCGATTTTCTGATGGTAATTGCAATAATTTACACTATTGGATTGACAGTAATTTCAATACTACAACAACTGTAATATGGGTAAAAACAAAAACTTTAAATACAGGAAACAATACCTTGTTTATGTATTATGGCAACCCATGTGCCACAGCTGCACAAAATGGAGACAGTACTTTTATTCTCTTTGATCATTTTGCAGGAGGTTCATTGGATGCAGGAAAATGGAATACTTATTCAAGTTCTGGTGTAGCTACTTATAACACTGCCACTAGCAATTTAACTGTATCTGCAACAAATGATGCTAGCATTCGCTCTGTTTCTAGTTTCACTAGTCCAATAAGGTTTGAAGCCAAAGTTAAAGCTTATTCTGGCACATTGCCGCACATTTCGATAGTAAACAATGGGAGTTTTGCAGGATATGGAATGTACCGTGATAATACAGGCTCACTTCTTCATCTATCTAGAATGCAAGCAGGAGGTAGTTCAATTTCAGGTGCAGCCTCTTTGCAAAGCAATGCAATTGTTAATACTTATGGTATTTGGCAAATGAATTGGCCAGCTACAAGTGACCAATCATGTGTATGGCCGTCAGGATTAAGTCAAACTGCTACAAATAATTTTAATTCTCTAGGAGCAACAAATCAAGTGGTGTTAGGTGTTTTGAATACTGCAACTGGAAGTCTTACAGTAGATTGGGCCAGAGTTAGAAAATACGCTGCTACTGAACCTACTCACTCTATAAATTCTGAAAATAAACAAAGTATTTCAGTTTCATATTCACCAAGAGCTGGTTGTTTAGGTGACTCAATTACCGTTTATACTGGTAAATTGGGATTGTATTTCAACAATGGGAATCAATTTATTGTTGAAATGTCTGATATTTCTGGAAATTTTGGTTCTGCTACAAATTTAGCTACATATACAGATACTGTTCCAAGAACTATAAAATACAAAATACCTTTAGCTGCCACTCCTGGAACTGGATACTTAATTCGAGTTAGAACTACAAATCCTGCATATACTTGTTTTATTTCTGATACTGCACTATCTATTGGACATAAACCCACAGCAGCTTTTACTTTTAGCAGCAATAATCAATGTTATAAATGGAATAACTACACCGTGAACTCTACTTCTAACATCAGCAGTGGTAGCATTGCTCAACACATTTGGTTATGGGGAGATGGAAACTCAGATACTTTAACTCCATTTAGTGCTAATCAT
Organism: uncultured Flavobacteriaceae bacterium; assembly: GCA_964450355.1. Lineage (GTDB taxonomy): Bacteria > Bacteroidota > Bacteroidia > NS11-12g > UBA955 > CAYVDH01. The sequence continues at coordinate 43,253 of CAYVDH010000004.1, read as the reverse complement.
CACTTTGAACCATTTTATAATTATTATAGAACAACATTAAAAGTAGTTTCTAATATAGGTTGTGAAGATACTACATCCAGAGTAGTTGACATCTTAGAAACTCCTGATATTGTTACAATATTCAATGACACCATTCAATGTTTAAGGGGAAATAAATTTATTGTTAAAAGCAAAACAGTAGCATTAACTGGAAGCATTGTTAATAAAAAATGGAAATTCAATGATGGCTCTCCAGATTTAAACAATGTAGATTCATTTGTTCATACATTTGCCAATGATGGAATTTATTCAATCACTCAAATCAATGACCATTCTAATGGCTGTAAAGACACTTTTACCTTGAATTGTTTAATCAATGAACATCCTGTTGCCCAAATAATAGCTAGTGACACCAGCATGTGTTTCGATATCAATCAGTTCGTTTTTGAAGCCAACTCTACAATCAACAATGGATTACCTCTTGTTAATTCATGGGACTTAGGCAACTCTGAAACCAGATTGAGTCAGGATTCTGCTCACATCACATACTCTTCTCCTGTCGTTTATACTGTTAAACTTTTTACCATCAGCGATGATGGGGATGATGGTTGTGCAGATACTGCAACACAAAAAATTTATGTCAATCCTTTGCCAAAAGCCAATTTGAAAAAATACGATAATGAATTGTGTTTAAATGGCAATTTATTCAGGTTTAAATCAAATAGCACTGTAAGTTCTGGAACTATCAACAATCAATGGGAATTTGGTGATGATAGCACTAGAAACAACATGGATTCAACAACACATTCTTATCTAAATCCAGGCACTTACAATGTCAAATTAAGGTCTGTTACATTATATGGTTGTAAAGATTCTGCAACCACTTCAGTAATCGTTCGACCAAACCCAGTTGCAAGTTGGTTAATTAACTCCAACATACAATGTAAAAAACCAAATTTATTCAACGTTCAATCAACAAGTACCATAGCAAGTGGCACTTATACTAAATCTTGGAATGTAGGAGATGGAAATACCTATGGAAATTTAGACAGCATAAAACACAGCTATGTCAACGAAGGAAACTATGGCATCAAACTTATTTTAAATTCAAACTACAATTGTAAAGATTCCATAATGGATACACTAAGAGTATTGCCAATTCCATTACCTTCTATTGCAGTTGACGATCAACAACAATGCTTAGAAGGTAATTTATTTACTTTTACAGATAACTCCACTTTCCCTCAAGGTACCATCATCAACAACAGATGGCTATATGGCGATGGAAATCAAGTATCTGGAACTCCAAATCCAACTTATTCTTATCCTATAGAAGGGAACTACAATGCTGGCTTAGTTATCTATGCTGATAATGGCTGTACTGATACCGCTTTCGCTTTGAATGAAGTATTTCCTCATCCTACTGCAGATTTTAATATCATCACCAATGGTAATTGTATCAATGATCATCGATTTGTATTTCAATCTAATACATTTATTTCCGATGGAACTTTTACAAATAAATGGTTATTTGGCGATGGAACTTCCTCTTTAGTTTTTGACAATGTCAGTAAAAAATATACTAAAGATAGCACATTTATAGTCACTAACGTAGCTTTTAGCGATCAAGGTTGTCCTGATTCGATAAGTAAATCTGTAACTGTATATCCAAAACCTAAAGCAGGTTATAATATAGACAACGATAAACAATGTTTATTAGATAATATATTTAATTTTAGTTCAACCACAACTTTGAAATCTGGAACATACACATTAGGGTGGAATTTTGGAAATTTAAATACAGATGGCAATGTTGCAAATACAAGCCAAACATATGCAAATTCAGGTTTATTCAATGTTAGGTTGATAGCTATTTCAAATCAAAATTGTAAAGATACCACCATCAAACAAGTTAGAACTTATCCAATGCCAATAGCTGACTTTAATACCAACTATAACAGTGCTTGTATCAATAACAATAATTTCACATTTGATGCAACTACTACAGTATCCAACGGTAGTTCAATGAGTCACAATTGGTATTTTGGAGACAATGACAGCACATTGAATTTGAAAAACGCTTCTCATATTTATTTAAATCATGGAACTTATACTGTAAGGCTTATATCTAGAACAATTACTGGAAGCTGTAGAGATACCATAGAAAAAAATGTCACAGTTCATCCTAAACCAGTTCCATCTTTTGTAGTAGATAACGATAAACAGTGTTTTTTGAACCATTTATTTAACTTTAATTCAAGTGGCAGCTCAATTCCTACTGGCTCTATTTCAAACACTGATTGGTATTTTGGAGACAATACTACTTCAACAAATGCTAATCCAAGCAAAACCTATTTAAAAGTTGATTCTTTCAGAGTAAAATTAGTAGCAACTTCTAACTTTGGTTGTATAGATTCATTCAGACAAAGAGTTTACATTTACCCTATGCCATTGGCAGACTTTACTGTCAACCCTAAAAGCAGTTGTTTGCTAAGAAATGGCTTTAATGTCACCAATAAAACAACGATTAACAAAGGATTCATTAATAAGTACCAATGGTATTATGGAAACAATGATTCAAGTTTATTACAAAACCCACCAAAATACAGTTACACAACAAGCGGTGATTACATCATCACTTTGAGGGCTACTTCCGATTTTGGATGTTGGGATACGGCAACTGCAACAATTTCTGTAAGTCCTAATCCTGTCATTGATTTTTCTGTTGCTCCTGTTTGTTTTGGTGATTCATCAGAATTTATAAATAACACTACCATAGCTTCTGGAAACATTGCCAGTTGGAAATGGCTTTTTGGAAACGGCAAAAATTCAGTTCTTAGAGACCCTAAACACAAGTATAAAGCCATTGGTAGTTATGATATTACGTTAATTGCTGTGACAGATAAAAATTGTAGAGACACCTTAGTTAAACTAGCTGAAGCTCAAGTAAACCCTCTTCCTCAAGCGAAATTCACTTATCAAAAAATACGTTCGTGGGAAAACGAAGTAGATGTTAAATACATAGACTCTTCAAGAGGCGGGCCAATATCTTGGCAATGGAGTTTTGGAAGCATGGGAACATCATCTGAGCAAAATCCTACATTATACTATACAGATACATTGTTGCAACCTACTAGATTAGTAGTTTCAAACATTCATGGATGTAACGATACCATCAACGAATTGTTATTTATTGCCCCTGATGTGGTGTATTACATGCCTAACTCATTGACACCAAATGAAGATGGAATTAATGAAACCATTAAACCAGTAGGTTTGGCTTATGCATTAAAATACAGATTCATTGTGTTCAACCGTTGGGGAGAAATTTTATTTAAAACAGATAACCCTAAAATAGGTTGGGATGGCAAATTCGAAGGTCAAGTTGTTGAACAAGGATTATATTTCTACCGATTGGAATTTGTTGGAGCAGATGACATTAGGCATGAAGAAAAAGGAAACATTACTATCCTTTATTAATTTCAATTGCCTTTGAACGTATTGACATACCACAAATCATAAATTTGTTGGCTTAAACTAATGGCTATACTGTACAATACAATTATTACTAACACAGTTTTTGTCCCTAAATTTTCTTGAGCAAATTTTGATTTCATTTTGTCATAAAACAAACTTAGAATTGGAGCTACAATTGCAAAATAAAATATCGCAGATTGTCTGGTAGTAAATGAATGTACATACGCATGTTGACTCATCACTATGCACCATGAAAATGAGGCAATGAACAAAAACAAAACCCATTTTTTAACTTGTAAATTGTACTTTTCTTTAAATTCCTTTCTTACATATATCCACATAGCAATGATTCCCCAAGCAGGAAATATATAGAACCTTTCCATCCTATTTAGCCACAAAAAAGGCAATTCAATGACTTGTAAAAATCCAAATGGCGATTCTAATTTTTTATATTTTGAATCAACATCTATTCCCGCAGTTCTTAATTTAGCTGTTTCTGTTAAATCTTTTATTGCTAAATCAACACTGCCAAAGTATTCAATGTTTTGCCAAAAATGTAAACTTACTCCAATAACTGCTCCAATGCCAGTTATTAAAGTCAATTTAGAAAAAATTCCCATTTTGTAATATAAGGAAAAACACAAACTGATGACACCTAAAAACACAATGGGTTCAAATGAAATGTTAGATACCAAAATCATGATTAACAGCATGAATAATAAATAAATCCACTTTTGCTTATCTATGTACTTCATTAATAAAATTAAATACATAATTTTAAAAAAATCCTCGTAAACATGTTTGTGTAAACTGTCAGCCCAACCAAGATAAAAATTTGAAAACATCATCAATAGCCAAGCAGTAATTGCAATTTTTTCATCTTTAAACATCATGAAAAAGAAGCAATAAAATAGAATGGAAAATAAAATGCTGATGATGAGCATAAAAACCCTCAAAACAAATTCACTTTGAGTATTAGAAATCTTTGAATAAAAATAGGCTAATATGTCTGGTAGTGCGGGATAATGTGTATATACTGTAGGTTTGAAAACAGTATCTTTTAATGGCACCTTATAATAATGTACAGGCAGAGCTTTTGTATTTAATAATCCAGAATCGTTGAAATGATGAACAGCAGAGTACAGGTTGATATCGCTGTAGGCATCTCCCCTCATAAAATTTCGCCTTTTGCTGTCCTCAAACATACTGATATTGGCTGATCTGTATAAGATAAACAGAGAAGTAATAACAATAACTATCAGTATAATTTTGTTTCTAAACATGATTTATTAAATTAAAGAACTCATTGACAATGGTAATGGATTCCATGTCTTTAATGCAAAAATTATTTCCTTTGCAAGGCAATTCTTTTGTATGGTGAACACAAGGAGAGCAAGACACCTTTAAATTTATTTCCCTGTACAAATCACTTTCTCTCAACCAATTTGGAACTATGCTCTCTGGCTGAGTAGGTCCCCAAATTGCTAGTACAGGGATTTGAATTCTTGAAGCTATATGTAATGGAGCAGAATCAATTGTTATCAAACATTTTCCAGAAGATGCCATGGTTTCTATCAACTTGTAAAATGGCATTTTACCTGCCCAATTTTCAACGTTCGATTGATTGTTAATTAAGTTAAGTATTTTTTGGTTGTCATCATAATCGTTGGGTGCGCCTATTAAGGCTATTTTATATGAACTTAAATTCCTAATTTTTTCAATCAAATCTGCTGCTTGATGATTTGTCAATTTTCTCTGTAAACTCAAGTCGCTACAAGTGTTGTTAAAAAATAGTATTTGAGAATCTCCTTTAGATTGAAAAGGCAATTTATATCTTGTTAACACCTTGGCATCTACTTTTTGAGCCATTAAATTGTAGTTCGTTTCAGTAGGTATAAATTGGTTGAAATACACATTATGAGTGTTTAAATAATTCCTGAAATTCACTTTTTCAAATTCAAACCCAAATCGATTATGACTAAAAGTATAAAGTGATAAAATGGTAGTAAGTCTTGAATACACTTCCAAATCAAAACACCATTTATTTTTCCTTTTTATACTCCATAAAACTACTTTAATAGTTGATTTAATCATTTTAATAAAAGAAGAATCATCAATAATTAACACTTGATGAAACAGTTGCATTAACTCTGCACCATCTTTAATTCCCTTGCCTCCTATTAAAGTAATTTTTGCATTTGGATATCTGTTTTTTATTGCTAATATTGCATCTGAGGCTAACAACAAACTGCCAAAACCTAACATTTTAATGAAAATAATTTGGTCTGGTGATTTATCAATTTTGTGATTTATTCTCAACAACTTTCCTAAGGTTCTAACAGGTATTATGTGAGTACCAACTAATACTCCTCCAATCAACTGATCGATTTTCTGCTTAATTTTAAGTTGCATTAATTTTTAGTTTTTTTCTTCTTTTTCTTTTTTGATTTCTTTTTTGATTTCTTTTTTATCTCAGGCATAAATTTATCAAAATCTTTAGTGTATATTATACCAATACCCCAAGTAGTAATTGGAGTATTCAAAGTAGTGGTATTTACTTGATTGAGATTACTTCTAGAATAAGCTTTCAATCTGAAATTGCCTTTTTGAGTGACTTTGTATTCCACATTGATATTTGGAATACTGTTGTTATTATAATTACTAATGGTTCCATCAATCAATAATTTATTTTTAAAAAATTGTTTAGACAGCCCTATACCGTATTCAGGTGGCAAAGTAATTGAACCATTTTTATATATGATATTAATTTTCCAATTAGGGTCAATTTTACTGAGCCAATTACTGAGTTGCGAAGACAACAAATCACTACCAGCAGAGGATATCACAGTAGAACCTATGTTATCTGGTGATTGAGTATTTTGAGAAAACGTAGGAGGTAAAAAACTGCGCAACATCAATAAACTGAAAACTTGCCTTGCTACTTCTTCTTTGTCGCTTTTAATTCTGGAAATTACAGATGTTAAGTCGTTTACTCCCTGCCTTAACTCTGTTTGTATTTTAGGAAACTCCAATCCAAATGTGATTTCTGGACTGAATAAATTACCTTTTAAAAACAATAAACTTTCGACAGTAATGTTTTCAGTTCCTAACGAAGAAGTGTTTGCAGCATTGGCATTGGCTGAGGTAATCAAGGGTGCAGGGTTTGCTTTTTCAGAATTAAAAGCTGCAATATTGATTTGTGCATTATAAGGATCGCCTGTCCAAGATACAGTTCCTCCTTGTTTAATGTTAAAGGGTTTATTGTACAAATCAAAGGCAGTAAATAAATATTTTCCACTAGATATTGTGTAAGTACCAAACATATAAAAATCAGCACTTTTATTCATTTCCATTTTTAAATTCCCATAGCCATTTCCACTTATTTTATCACCTAATGTCTCATCAAATACAATCTCAACATTGGCGTCTTCTGTGGCTTCGATGTTCAGCACCAATGACCTTATTGGAAATTCACTTTCTTGTTTTTTAATTCTTTTTTTGTTGGATTTAAAATGAACATAACTAGGCAATCCACTAGCATCTCCCTCGCTAATTGGAAGTATAAATTTAGTATTTTTAAGTGTTTTAGCTTGAATGTAAATATCTAAGTTATCAAATGGCCCTTTGATGCTGCCTTTTAAATCTGCAAAGGCTTTACCATAATACAATGAATTATTGACACTGCTGGTGTTCATGACTTGAAAATTCTTTACATCTTCTAAAACAAGGTTCATTTTGAATGCGTCAAAATATTGATGAGTTAATTGAAAATTAGCTTTACCACTTGATTTAAATTCATCGTACACGGCAAAATCATTGGTGTAAATTTTATTTTTCTCCAAATATATTTTTGTATCAAAACTGACAGGCACATTTAAATAATCAATCAACATGTTTGCATTGTTTACATGTATGACTCCTTTGACCTCAGGTTTGTCAAAAGTACCTTTAATTTTAATGTCATTAAAGTTAAAACTCCCTTTAATCTGACTAAAAATTCCTTTCATGAAACTTTCACCAACTTTTAAATCGGATGAAGGAATTGATGCTACTAAATCTAAATTATTTGTTTTGCTTTTGTAATCAATTTTGCCATGTAACTCCAATGAGTCCAGTAGCCCTTTTATTACTTTTACATCTATGTCTTGTACTGAACTGTTGGCTAATCCTGAAGTCTTTATCTTTAAATCACCCAAAGTGTCTTTATCATATTTCAAAGACTCAATTTCAATGTTTGTAGTCACAACTGGTGAATTATTTAAAAATTTTAAATCAATGCTGCCATTGCTAATTCCTCCTATGGTTTGTAATTGATTTTTGAGCATTAAATAATTGAAGTAAGACAGATTCAAATTTTCCAAATCCAATTTAAGTGAATCATTAAAATCTTTGCTGTAGTTCCCTTCTAGTTTCAGTTTTTGATTTTCGCTGACAAGATTCATTTGATTGATTTTAATTTTATCATCTAATATCGTAATGTTGGTACTGGAATCAATAACCCAAACTTTATTATCCATTCCCAAATTGGTTTTTTGTAATTTTAATACCAAGTTTTCTGGTGTAAACAACAATTCTCCTTTTGAGTCTAAGCTTAATTTGAATCCAGTATCTTTTCCTTCGGCATGAAATTTAATGCTGTTTTCATTGATAAAAGATTCAATTGAAATGTTGTTGGAATTGATGGTATTGTTAATTTTTAAATGTGAAGCTAGAAGATTTACTTTTAATTCAGAATTTTTTTCTTTTTGTGCTACAATTTTAACCCCATCTATTTCATAATCATCGTAAGTAACATGTTGATTTTCTGTTTTAAAATACAATTCTCCGTTGGTTGAGTGGTAACTTCCTGTAACAATGCATGGAGATAATGTTAAAAATGGCAAATACAAATCTGTGATGTAAGTTGGATTTATTAAATCAATATCAAATTTAAAATCTTGGTTAGGAACATTGTTTTTAGGTTTATCAAAATAAACTGGAATGAGTTGGTAAACAAAATTGTAAAGGGACTTATCTAACTTGCTTATGTTGTAATTTCCTTCGAGTTCAGCATTTAGAAACGAGCTTTGCACTGTTAATTTTTTTTCTGTTTTTCTAATCTGTTCTGATTTGATTGAAATTTCTGGAATAAAAACAGTTTTATTGTTTCTTTTAATTGTTAAATCTGTTGCAATGATTTTACCAATGGCATTATCCAAATTGCTCCCTACAAAATCAACATTAAATGTACCCTTAATGTTTTGTTCTATGGTATCAAATCCCAAAGATGATAAATCAATGTTTTGAATAATAGCTTTAATTTTTGCTTCAGGATTTTTCTTTTGGTAATTGAATTCTCCATTAAAGTCCATGGCTAAATGAGGGTCATTAACTTTGGCTATTCCATTAAATTTATACGGAGCAATATCTCCATTAACCTCGATGTTTTTGTAGGTGTAATTTTGGTAATTTAATTTCGATATTTGCCCATTTAAATTCAACTCAAATTTTTTGGGATCAAAGGAAGTTCCTTTTAATTTTAAATCGAATGCTAAATCATTAATTTGAGTTTGAGGATACAACATATTCAATTGAAATTGATTTGTTTTTAATTTTCCAGAATACTTCGCTTTTTCAATGCCTTCTTTAAATTTAAGATTGATATCTGCATCAATTTCACCAATATTTGTTTTCACATTACCAAAAGCAACAAAATCATTGTAAAATCCAGTAAATTTACCTTTGTAGTTTATTTTACCTAAGGCTTTAATGTTTGATGGGAATGTGTTCAAACTAATTTGTTCGATGTCTTTAATGTCTGTAAATAACTCTTTTACATCAAAATCAATTAAGGCATCGTCAACATTAGGCAACCCCATGATGCTCCAATCTCCTTTGAATTTTGTTTGATTGAAACAAGTCAATTCTGTGTTTTTCCCTTTTAAATTTGATACTGTTCCATTGGCATCGCCATTGATTTTTATATTGGTATTATAATTTTTAAGAAAATGGCTAAAATAGGCTAAATCTTTAGAATGTACCTCAGAATTTATTAAATTAGCTTTTAAAAATACTTGGTCAAAAAAATTGTTGTATGATTTCCAATTTTTAGTTTCCATGCTAAAATAATTACTCAATGTACTGTTTTCTGTATTCAATAATAATGAGGCTAACTCAACTCCCTTAGCATGAATCTTAGTATTAGCTTGCATGTGTATGATTTTAATACCACTTTTCTCTTTGGTTTCAAGATGGTTGGTAAAAAAACTAAGTGAATCATCTATCAAATAAAACTCAGACAAATTAGCATCAATGTGATTAAAACTGATGTCGTTGTAATTAAAATCCATGAAATCTGGTTTTGCACTGTTTTCATCAAAAAAATCAAAGCGATTATTGATTAAATCTACTTGTTTGCTAAATACAGTCCAAATAACTCTGGGCTTGGTTGTATCTCTGGGACCTGCATCAAAATAATCAATGAAAAAATTGTAATTATTGGTTGTATCCCCTTTATGTGTTCCAAATAAAATTTTTCCACCTTCGAGTCCCAATCTATTTAAAGTAATTTTTTTATTTACTTTATCATAAGCGTTAAAATCAACCTTTATTTTTCTAAAATAAAACAAGGTATCTTGGCTTTGATCTTCGATATACACATTTTCAAAAACAGCTGTTTTAAAAAAATCTATATTCACCGAGCCTATTTTTACTTTGGTTTTAAGCTCGTCAGAAAGGTAGTCGGCTGCTTTATGAATGATCCAAGTTTGAACAGGATAGCTGCGAAACAGTATATATATCAAGCCAATGCTAAAAAAAAGCAAAAGAATGATAAAGCGCGCTATTTTTGATATTTTTGTAAGCAATTAAAATTGGCTTAATAGGCAAATATAACTTTTACTGAACAGCCAATATCAACAAGATGACACAAAAAAAAGACACTAGTATAATTCTTGCCATTGAATCCTCATGTGACGATACAGCTGCAGCTATTTTAAAACACGGCAAAATTCTTGCCAATGAAGTGGCAAATCAAAAAATACATGAACAATACGGAGGTGTTATTCCTGAATTAGCAAGCAGGGCTCATACCCAAAACATTGTACCTGTAGTGGATTTAGCCTTAAAAAAAGCTAATACTGAAATCAAAGAAATCACCCATATTGCTTATACATTAGGGCCTGGATTAAAAGGTTCGCTATTAGTTGGTACTCATTTTGCACAAGCGATGGCTCACACCTTGAAAGTGCCTTTTATTGAAATTAACCATTTGCAAGCCCATGTGGCCGCTTTGTACATACAAAACCCAAAACCCATTTTCCCATTTTTGTGTTTATTGGTTTCTGGTGGACACACTCAAATCATTAAAGTAGATGATTTTTTAGATTTTAAAATCATTGGTGAAACATTGGACGATGCTGTTGGCGAAGCTTTTGATAAAGGCGCTAAAATGCTTGGGCTACCCTACCCCGGAGGACCACACATCAATCAATTAGCAAAGGATGGAAATGTTCGTTTCTTCGAACTCCCTACAACTCACTTGTCTGATTTTAATTATAGTTTTAGTGGATTAAAAACGGCTTTATTATACCACTTAAAAAAACAAACTGAAGTAAATCCTAATTACATAAAAGAAAACCTTAAAGACATTTGTGCGACTTGGCAACATTCTTTGATTCATAATTTAATGCGACAGTTTGAAAAATCCATCAAGCATTTTAATGTTAAATCCATTGCAATTTCAGGAGGAGTAAGTGCTAATACTGAGTTAAGAAAAGCGATGCAAATAATTGGGGAAAAATACCAATGTGAAGTCATGATTCCTGATTTTGAATACTGCACAGATAATGCTGCTATGGTTGCAATATCAGCATATCACCAGATTCATTAACTGAACAATACTTAATATTTTATTTTGTATTTCCCTTTTGAATCTACATATACTCTAGGGGGAGTTCTGAATAACTCAAAATAGTTGTATCCTTCTTGTAAATTTTTCCAAAATTCTTGTTTTTGAGGTTCAAAATAATATTTTTTCAAAAATTCCCATTTATAAAAATTCATTCTGCATGGATATATATGGATTGGGATATGATAATTAGTATCTTTATTTCCTTGAGCCTGAATATTGCACCAATACAATTCTTTGATAACTTCATTGCTCATAGGCATACAACCAATTGTAAGACTATCTCCATGAACAAAAATTTGCCCCCCATAATTCCCTTTTTTACCTAAAATACTGTCACTTTTATTTGGATAAGACACTTTGTATGACAAATAAAAACTGCTGTAAGGATTGTACTGATTGATGTGATAATAGCCTTCAGGCACTTGAAAATCGCCTTCAAATCTTTTTGGACCAAGCGTTCCAGACAATTTCACAATAAAATATGTTTTGATTAATTTATAACGGTGGTGAATGCTATCAGCAGCCCACAATTCCATTTGTTGTTCGTATTTAAACACCCTCCAATACACAAATTTAGGAGGATAAGATACATTGGCTTTTAAAAAAGCTGATTTTAATTGTTCATCACAGCTAAGTCTTGCATTCCAAACTCTTTGATTGCCCAATTGTGTTTCGGTTAACACTTGAGGTTGAGCAAAAGCAGCAAAAGCATGAAAGCAAAGAAAAAACAAAAAACAATTTTTTATCATTTTTCAACTACACTGATTTTAATGCTATTTGCCATTGATTTTTTTTGTATAGGCATGCTGGCAGTATGTATTACTAAATCGTTTTCAAGCACCAATTTATTGTCCTTGAGTATGTTTATTACATCAGAAAATGTAGCATCGGTACTTTCTTCTTTTTCATAATAGAAACCTCTAACTCCCCATACCAAATTCATTGTTTTTAAAATGGGTTGATTGTTAGTGAAAATAAAAATATTGGCTTTAGGTCGAAACGAAGATATTTTGTTAGCAGAATACCCTGATCGTGTCATACCAACAATGGCTTTTGCTTTCAGGTGATCACTCATTCTTACAGCAGTAAAACAAATTTCATCAGATATAAAAGTTTGGCTGTTGCTACTTGGCTTTATGCCTTTGTAATACACTCTTTTGTCTTTTTCAACATCTCGGATTATTTTTTCCATTGTTTCCACAACTTTCACTGGGAAATTTCCAACACTTGTTTCTGCACTTAACATCACAGCGTCAGCTCCATCAATCACAGCATTGGCCACATCACTCACTTCAGCCCTAGTTGGGGTTGGATTAAATATCATGGTTTCCATCATTTGAGTAGCTACTACTACGGGTTTTGAAGCTGCAATGCACTTTTCAATGGTGTTTTTTTGAATTATTGGCAAATCTTGAAGAGGCATTTCAACACCCAAATCACCACGAGCAATCATGATGCCGTCAGAAACTTCGATGATTGAATCTATGTTTTTAACTGCTTCTGGTTTTTCTATTTTTGCTATGACTAAAGCATCACATCCATGTTCTTTAATTCTTCTTTTTAAATCGATGACATCTTCGGCCTTTCTTACAAAAGACAATGCCACCCATTCAACCCCTTGTTTAAGACCAAACTCTAAATCTTCAATGTCTTTAGGTGTAAGACTCGGAAATGAAACATCTGTTTGTGGCAGGTTAAATCCTTTTTTTGATTTTAAAATACCACCCTCTACTACCACTGCTTTAACCTCTTTCTCGTTTAAAACTTCGATAATTTTTATTTCAATTTTTCCATCATCTATCAATATGGATTCCCCCGGCTTTACATCGTTGGTAAGATTTACGTACCTGATGCAAAATTTTTGAGCATTTCCAATCATTTCGTCACTGGTAAGTATCACTTCGCTGCCATTTACCAATTCTACACCTTCGTTCTCTATCAAGCCCACTCTTAATTTTGGACCTTGTAAATCCATTAATAAACAAATATCGGAATTAAGTTCTTTATTTATTTCTTTGACATGATTAATGACTTGTGCATGATCTTGGTGAGAGCCATGTGAAAAATTCAAACGGCAGACATCAACGCCTGCATGAATGATTTTAAGTAAGTTTTCTTTGGATGAAGTTGCTGGACCTATGGTTGCAATGATTTTGGTTTTGTTGAAATTGGATTTATACATGTTGAGAAAAATCAGTAAATTTTTTAGTGTTTAACAAATTGATTAAAAAAGGGTTTGTTTTGGGTAATAATTCGAATGAAAATTGATAAATTGAATTTATTTTGGAAGTTTGGTGAACAGAGGCTATGGCCCTTTTGAAATAATGATATATATCATCGCCATAACAAAATAAAAAATAATCAAAAAGAGGATTGGATTTAAAAAGGAATGCATTATCACCTTTGTTTTGAATTAAATGCCAATTCAATTCAACATCTTCAAATGTATCGAAATAATGAGTATGGCTACTTTTAATTTCTTTTTTAGTGTTGTGTTCCCAATCTAAATTCATTTCAAAATTCATTTCAAAGTTGTGGTTCAATTGCCATGCTACTTGATAAGCTGGTGCTGCTGTTTTTATTCCTGCAATATGGTATAAATTCTTTTTTTGCAAAGTGCAAAGGTTAAAATCAGGTATTAATTTAATGTTATAAATTTATCACTTCATCAAGAGCTTTTTTAACTTTAGAGACTGATAAATCTTTCATGCAACTTTCTCCTAATGAACATTTCCCTTTGTAAAAACATACACAATTTTTATCAGGCATTACTATTTGTCCATTTCCAAACAAATCAAATTCATGTGGATTAAAAATGTTGTTCATTAAAATTATTTTTTTTCTTAATCCCAAGGTTAAATGCATTCCCATAGTGACTTGAGTAACTACTAAATGGCATTGATCAATTAAATTTATAAATTGATTTAATGGAAAATAACCTAAATAATCTGCTCCAGAAATTTGTTGAATTTCAGTATTGCGCTGGTGTTCTTGTTCTCCACCTAATAAGACGACTTGATAACCTTCGGTTAACAATTGTTTAGCCAATTCAGCAAAATATTCTTTAGGCCATAATCTGGTGGTCCATCTATCGCCACACCCAGTGTTTAACCCTATAATTTTTTTTGTTTTAGATAGTTGATTCCACTGAAAATTTTTGTCAGAATGGTTGTCTAAAAGGTAAGGTTCGCCTTGGTAATCTAGATTACATAAAGCAAAAATTTCTTGACAATAATTCAAAGTATTGGCTTGGCTTACATCATCAAACAAACCTGTATGGTATTTGTGATTAGCTAATTCATTGGCAGGCTGTGATACATTGTTTTTTAAAATGTACCCATATTTTTCTTTCGCATTAACTTGTAACAATAATGCACTGGCTTCTTTTTCTTTATCTAAATTTATGGCTATATCAAATTCAGCGTTTTGTAAATACAAGGAGGAGGCGTAGTCAAATTTAAGAATTTCATCTATGGCCTTTGAAGGTAATATTGCTGGAGTATGTGTTAACCAAGTAATTTTACATCCTGGATACATTTTTTTGTATCTAGTAATTAAGGGAGTAGTTCTTATCACATCCCCAATGGCTCCAAGTTTTATTATGAGTATTCTTTTAGAAATAGGGCTGTATGATGGGCAATTTTCACAGTGATAACCGTTTTCCTTGTGTGGGTTACAAGGAACATCGCCTTTAAAATGCAAACAATCTGATTTGTAAAAATTCATTTGAAATTAGGTGCAAAATAAATGAAAATAACCATTAAGCAAAATTAAACATTTAAACCATTTGTTTAAAATGCCTAAAACAAAACAATAACAAAAAAATTACTCTTTTAAACTTAAAAAAAATCAATTTGTTATTTATTGCTATCACTTATTAATACACCTTCTTTTCCTAAAAAATCACCAAAAAAAACAGATTTATCTAAAATCAATCACATTATCTCATATTTTCTTTTTTTATTTCAATAAATTTCTTTAATTTTGAGTTTACTTTTAAAATGCGTTTAAAGTTTTGTTTATTCTCCGTTTTATTGACATTGTTTAGCTTTAAAACAAATGCTACCCATTTAGTAGGTGGATTCATTAGTTATCAATATGTACAACAAGGTAGTTTTGGAACTAGATACATCATTACCATTACATCTTATCGCGATTGCAAACCGCAAAGTGCCGACTTTCAAGACGATATAGACGTGTGCTTTTTTAAACAAAATGACAACCGTTTTCTAAAATCTGAACAATTTCAAATTATTTCAAGAGGCAAAGTTCAACCCCTAGGTCGTACAGATTGCCCCGAAGCTGCTAGCATGTGCCTCGAAAGAGCCATTTATAGAAAAACTATAGATTTACCCCAAAACAATTCAGGTTATTATGTACGATGGGAAACCTGTTGTAGAAATGTTCAAGTAAATCTAAGAGACGACAATGGTGACCCATACATCGGACAAACATACGAAACATTAATTCCAGCAACCAACATTAAAAACAGTTCTCCATTTTTCACAGATGTGCCTGTTCCTTTTATTTGCATTAATGACACAACCGAAATTAACAATTATGCCATTGATGCTGATGGAGACTCTTTAGTCTATAAATTAGCAACTCCATGGTATGGAACGGACCCATCCAATATTTTTAGAGATTGCCAATCTACCTATTCTGCACCAGTAGAAATAGACATTTCAGACTATCAAACAGGGTACAGTGGAGCTAGACCATTTGGCAATAGTGGAGTATCTTTGATTAATTCAAAAAATGGAGTAGCGACCTTTATGGGTACCAGAACAGGGAATTATGCTGTAGCTATAGATTTATATGAATACCGAAACGGCAAACTTCTAAGCAAGACAAGACTTGATTTGCAAATTCTAGTCATCAATTGCAATCCCAACAACAAACCTGTCATTACTAACAGTTCCAAAACATATTATGTCAATGCTGGTGACAAATTGTGTTTTAATGTGAATGCAACCGACAAAGACAACCACAACATCCAACTTAAAGGAATAGGTGATATTTTTACAGGAGCTAATGGATTTCAAGGAAATAGAGCAACATTAAGAGATGCTAATGGAAGAGGTTCTGTTACTTCTGAATTTTGTTGGCAAACAGAATGTAGTCATGCTAGCAACGATCCCTACATTTTTACTGTAAACATCATTGACGATGGTTGTCCTTCTAAATTTGCCTTTACAAATTTCTATATTTATGTTTTACCACCAAGCATTAAAGTAACAATAAATGGACCTATCAATGTTTGTCAGGGCTCAACCAATAACTACACCATAGTTCCAAGTGCTAACGACCCCAAAGAACTTGTAAATGCAACGTATGATGTCACTGTAAGAAACGGAGTTCTCAAGTCTCAATCTGGCACTAATTTAACAATTACTTGGAACAACAATTTAACAAAAGGATACATTGATGTTATTCCTACAAATCAATTTGGCTGCAAAGGAAAATTATATACTTATGAGGTCAATTTAATTTCAAGCCCTCCTATTCCTTCCTTGTTATCTAAAGATACTGTTTGCCCTAATTCAATAGAAATATACACCACACCAAATACCCCTGGCAATACTTACAAATGGTTTTTAAACAATGGAAATGCCATTTCGGCAACTAATTTAAATTCAATTACAATTAATTGGCTTAATCCTGGGAAAGCATTTGCAAAACTCATTCAAATTAACAGCATCAATTGCCCAAGTGATACAGCAATTTTAGATGTATGGGTATCCAAGCCCAACACCCCTAATTTAGTTGGAAGCAAAACCATTTGTCCTTTCAACAAAAACATTGAATACTTTATTTCTAACCCAATCAATGGATTAACGTATCAATGGGTAGTAGTAGGTGGCACAATCAAACAAAATCTTAACAGCAACATCTTAGTAGATTGGGGCGATGTTGGATTGGGTTATGTAAAAGCAGTAGTTGTAGATAAATTTGGCTGCTCAAGTGATACTGGAATTTTACCAGTAAATAAAACGCATGCCTTGATAGCTAATTCCATTGTTGGTGATACTTCTATTTGCGAATTTACCCAAAATCAAATATTTCAAACTATAAAATCCAAAAACAACACTTATAATTGGTCTATTGTTGGCGGAATCATTACCAGTGGTCAAGGAACAAATGTGATTACAGTTAATTGGGGACCAGCCAATACTGGCAGCATTAGTATGTATGAAACCAGTTATGACTCTGTAAATAATTTACCTTGCATTAGCAATGTTACAACCAGAACAATCAATATTCGTAAAATACCAGACAACAAACTCATTATAGGCGATTTTGAACATTGTCAAACCAATGATAGCACAACATTACATGTAGTTGGTCTTCCTAATTCAACATTTACTTGGTTCATAGACAATAACACCAATAACATATCAGGTCAAGGCAGTTCAAGCATTAAATTTCCTTTGACTCAATTTGGAACATTCAAAGTAAGAGTGATAGAAATTTCTGAATACAATTGCATTGGTGCTCCAATAGATACAACCATGTTGATTCACCCAAAACCTACTACGACACCTATTCTTGGAGATTCCATAATTTGCTTTCCTAATTTATTAAATTATAAATACAGCACTTCGGGATTTGCAAATTCAAGTTTTGAATGGAATGTAAATTTTGGCGTTATTACTAACCCGAACAATGGCAACAGCATCAATGTCAATTGGGATGGAATTCAAGACAACACCGTTTCAGTAATTGAAACTTCTGAATTTGGATGCAAAGGAGATACTCAAAAATTAACTGTATTTTACGACAACCCAAGTGTTGTATTAGACTACATTACTGTTAATCCACCTCCTGGTTCAGATAATGGCATTAATTTATTTTGGCATCTTGTAAATGCTCCAAGATACAATAAGAGTTTTATTATTGAAAGAAGAAATACTGGTACTGGCGATCCATTTGTTGAAGTAGGCTCTGTGAATGGCAGTGCTGTAACATTTAATAATACTCCATTAAATACAGATATCAATTCTTTTGAATACAGAGTAAAGGGATATGACTTATGTGGTCAAGAAATAATCACCAATGTGCATCAAAACATTTTGTTAACTGGCTCTAAAATAAATGGATATGATGTCACCATGAATTTTACTCCTTATCTTGGATGGAACACTGCCAATATCCAATACGACTTATACAGGCAACTTAAAAATAAAACTGGATATGAATTGTATAAACCAAACATCACTTCTTTTGATGCTAATTTTTCAAATGGACTTGATCACTACACTCAATGTTACAGAGTAAAAGCAACTAAAATAGGTACAGATACTGTCAGTTGGAGCAATGATATTTGTTTTAATTTTGACCCAGTATTATACATTCCTAACGCCTTTTCACCTAATAGAGATGACTTTAATGATTTATTCGTTTTAAAAGGTGGTGCTCTTAGTGCTCTTGACTTTAAAATATACAACAGATGGGGTGAAAAACTATTTGAATCTACCGACCTAAGTGATAAATGGGATGGCAAATTCAAAGACAATGATGTTCCTCAAGATGTCTATGTTTATTATTGCATTTACTATGGATTTGATGGAAGAAAATATTCCACAAAAGGAACAATAACTTTACTGAGATAATTCATAAAAATTTTCTTAATTTTGTACCATATAAATTATGGCTATTAAAATAACTGACGATTGCATAAACTGTGGTGCATGCGAACCAGAATGTCCAAACAATGCGATATATGAAAGTGGTGTTGAATGGCGAATTAAAGATGGCACAAAAGTGACCGACACATACACCTTATCTGATGGCTCCATTGTTCATGCCGATGACAAATTTAGTCCTATAAGCAATGAAGTATATTTCATAGTTCCAGATAAATGTACTGAATGCATGGGATTTCATGAAGAACCTCAATGTGCGGCTGTATGTCCTGTAGATTGTTGCTTACCTGATCCTGACAGAGTAGAAAGCGAACAAATACTACTTGAACGCAAATCAAAATTACACCTTTAATGAACAAGGGGACTTGTTTACAGACTTATACTGCAATTCGTATAGAGCCAAGATCTGGCGCTGAAATGATTAGCAGCTTACTATTTGGAGAATCGTATCAAATTATTGAAAAAAACAATGGCTGGCTCAAAATCATCGCTGATTATGATCAATATTCAGGGTGGATTAGCGAGTCAAATCACAATGAATTCATCGAATTTCCTCAGATTGTCACATCATTGTATTGCAAAGCTAGCACCAAGGACAAAACATTGTATATACCTTGTGGAGGTAAAATTCCATCAAATGACAAGCTAATTATCGATGGTGAAACGTATCAAATTTACCACAATTTAAAAGGGTATGAACATTTGCCTTTGCATTTAAGAATTGTTAAAACTGCAAAATCTTTTTTGAATGCACCTTATTTATGGGGTGGTAAAAGTTTTATGGGGATTGATTGCTCCGGTTTAGTTCAAATGGTATTAAAATCTGAAAATGTATTTGTACCAAGAGACACATCTCAACAAATTAAAATGGGGAACACCATTTCATTTCAAGAAATTAAAACTGGCGATCTAGTCTTTTTTTCGTCACCAGACAAAGACAATGTGAGCCATGTAGCAATGGTAACTAATGGAAATGAAATAATACATTCAAGTGGTAAAGTTAGGATTGACAAGTTAGAAAAAGATGGAATACATTTTAACAATGCACTTAAATACAAACTATTAGACATAAAAAGAGTGATATAAAATACATCAATCGACAATGGTTCTAAATGTCAGATTAATCCTTGGTGTTTTAATTTTTTTATCTACTTTCAATGCATGTAACCAATGTTCTTGAGTTACACCATTCATCATTAAAAGACTGGAATTTTCGAGTTCAATATTGACAATCTCCTTTGTTAATTTGTGCTTAAATTGAAATATTCTATTTGCTCCAAAACTCAATGAAGCTATGGTTCCATTTTTTTTTAATTCTTTTTCGTTATCGGAATGCCATCCCATTCCCTCACTTCCATCGTGATATAAATTGAGTAAACAACTGTTGAAATTTTCCTTGCATAATCCCTCTATCAATTGTTGCAATTGATTTAAAATATCAGAATACAAATGAGCTTGTTTATTGATTTTAGAATAGGTATAATTATATGGCTTTAACCCATACCAAGCCACTTTGCGTTTGGTTACAATTCTCTTTCCATACATCAAAAGTTCATCATTCTCCCATTTTATTTCTGTCAAAAGTGACTGAAAAGATTCATTAGATTTCTGTTCATTTAAAACTTGACTAAAGTAAAAAACTTCTCCATCATAAGGCAATAAATTTTCAATTATACTCATTAAAAGGTGTATTTAGCAATGGCTATGATGTTGGAATCAGAATCTGAAAAATAAGCAACAGTATGTCCCCAATCTCTAGGCTGAGCCTCTGAAATTAAAGTAACACCAGAGTTCTTAATTCTGATGTATTCATTTTCAAAATCTTCGATTAAAAGATACAATTCACATTTGGCGACATTGTTAATACCTGACGGAGATTTCAATTGATTGTCTAGGATTTTATCTATACCCAACGAAGGCATTAAACCGATAGTAAGTTGTTGATTGACATGAAATTCAGTCATTCCTTTAACATTTAAATCGGCTTTCTTCAACAATAAATTTTCATAAAAAGCTGTGCTAATATCTTGATTATCTACAAACAATATGATGTGGCTTTTTTCAATCTTCATATCAATTTGAAAGCATTATTATAGAGTCTATCAATTTGTCATTAGTTAAAATACGAAGAAAAACCAAGCCCTTAGTGTCCAATTCTACAGTATTTTCACCCATGATTAAATCCTTTTGAAACAACAATTTTCCATCAAGTGAATAGGCTAATAATATGGAATTTTCATTGTTGTTTATCACTTTAAAAGAATTGTAGAAAGGGTTAGGAAACACCATGGTTTGTTGAAGTACATTACTAGAAGTATTCAGTCCATATCCACCATAGTTATTAGACATTAATAACAATCCACCATCGCCAACAATATAACCTTGGTTGTTGTGATAAATTATTTTATGTAAAGTAGAACTTGTTTTAGTTAATTGTTGCCCTCTATTGTTTATACCCCCTGCGCATTTACTTACAATGCCATTGCTACCGACCAATGTACCTAAACTGTCGTTAATAAAAAATGCTGAATTGATTATTTTCATTTCGTTAATTGGAGTTTGAACCCAACTTTTCCCTGTATCTCTACTTTGAAATAGCACATTATAGTATTTACCTACAGTTCCTGTATCAGCCATTCCTCCAGCAATAAATACAATGGAATCGTTTAAAATACTGACATGATTTAAATTAACTATGGTAAGCAAGCGGTTGATGTTCCATTTTTTTCTGGTGATGTGTTTGGTTAAAAAATATCCAGAATCTCCAACGGCATAACATTGCCCATTGGTAGCAATAGCAAGTGAATTAATTGCCCTTTTATCCAAAATTGTAGTATCTACCGACCAAGATTCTCCATTGTTTTTTGAACTAATAATAAGCATGTCTTTACCTACAGCTATTCCATTGCTGTCTTTAAATTCCATGTCGTAAATGTATGAGGATGTCCTTACAAATTTTTGAGTAAATGAACTACCTCCATTCGTTGTTTTTTGCACTCTGGCATTTTCACCACAAACAAATCCAGTAAGTGAATCAATAAAGTACAGGGTTCTTAAATTACTGGGAGTAGTTAAATTTAAAAAACTCCATGATTTTCCACTGTCAGAAGATTTAAGTAAGGCACTATTTTGACCGCAAATAAATCCGTATTTGCCTGTAATCTGAATATCAAATAAATCTTTAGTTGTATTGGTGTAATACTTATTCCATTGAGCATTTGATTTTACTGCAAACAATAAAAAAAAACAAAAAACAATTATTTTATTAGACATTAAATTTAACATGATGACAAAATTACATAAATTTGCTGAGTGAATTCCAAAATAGACCCAAATTCAGATTATTATTTTAATACAGATGGGAAATTGGTATTTACTGAAAATTATCACAAAAAAAGAGGAACGTGCTGTGGCAACGGATGTTTACACTGCCCTTTTCATCACATCAATGTAACAACAAAAGTAAAAAATGGAAAGAATTAACGAATTAGGGGAATCCATTTTAAATTTATTGATTTTTGAAGAAACCTTTGAGCACATCATCGATGAATTAAAACCCATAAAACAAAACTTGATTCAAGATGAAATTAAATCTTTAATTGTATTGGATTTTATAAAACCAGTAAAAGATTTAGACTCATTAAAACCCTCTGGAATTATATACAATTCAGACAATTTGAGTGAATTTTCATACAAAATTACAGCTAAAGGAATCAACTATCTTGAAAAATTTTTAAATAAAATTAGCTGACATTCTTGCAGTTTAAAAGATAATCAATTACTTTCGCAACAATCTTAAAACAACTTTGTTATAACCTTATAAAATAATTAAAAACATGCCAGATTCACAAGCTAACAATTGCACAATAAACTTAGACGGAAACTCATACGAATTCCCAATAATCATTGGCTCAGAAGGAGAAAAAGCCATTGACATTTCTAAATTAAGAGACACAACGGGTTATGTCACATTGGATATTGGATATAAAAATACTGGAGCCACAAAAAGCGCTATTACATTTTTAGATGGCGAAGAAGGTGTTTTAAGACATAGAGGTTATTCAATTGAAGACCTAGCTGAAAAAGCTAATTTTTTAGAAGTTGCATATTTACTTTTAAAAGGTGAATTGCCAAACAAAGAACAATTTGAAGATTTTGACAATGCTTTACGTCACCACACTCTAGTTAACGAAGATTTACAAAATATTTTCAAAACTTTCCCTACTGGTTCACACCCAATGGGACAATTGATAGCAATGATTTCTTCTTTATCTGCTTATTATCCTAAAGCACTTGACCCAAACAGAAGCATTGAATCAAAAAACAGAACCATGTTGAGATTGATGGCTAAAATGCCAACAATTTGCGCCATGATTTACAAAAAACGTTTAGGTCATCCAATAGTATATCCTAGTAACAACTTGGATTATGTAAGTAATTTCTTAAACATGACCTTCCGCCATGTAAGTGATTCTGAATACAATTTAGACCCTGTAGTGGTAGATGCAATGAACAAATTACTTATATTGCATGCTGATCACGAACAAAACTGTTCAGCAAGTACTGTAAGATTAGTAGGTTCTTCTCAAGCTAATTTATATGCAACTATCGCTGCTGGTGTTGCTGCTTTATGGGGACCATTGCACGGAGGTGCAAATCAAGAAGTGCTTGAAATGCTAGAAGCAATTAGAAACGATGGAGGCAATGTTCAAAAATGGGTGGATAAAGCCAAAGACAAAAATGATTCATTTAGATTGATGGGATTTGGTCATAGAGTATACAAAAACTTTGACCCAAGAGCAAAAATCATCAAAAAAACATGCGATGATGTCTTAAATAAACTAGGCATTAATGACCCTGTATTGGAGATTGCTAAAAAATTAGAAGAAGCTGCTTTGACCGATTCTTACTTTGTAGAAAGAAAATTATACCCTAATGTTGACTTCTATTCTGGCATTATATACAGAGCAATTGGATTCCCTACAGAAATGTTCACCGCATTGTTTGCATTAGGACGTTTACCAGGTTGGATAGCGCAATGGCAAGAAATGACTCAAGAAAATCAACCAATAGGAAGACCAAGACAAATTTATACTGGACACACTCCTAGAGCATTTATTAACAGAGGAGAAAGATAATATTTCTTAATATCTATACTAAGAAACCCATTGAAATGAAAAAATTACAATGGGTTTTTTAATGCATTAGAATTTATATCCATTGGGTGTAATTTATTTAAATTCAATTTAAATCCACCATAAGAAAACCTGTTTTTATTGGCAAGAACTTGAATGTTTTTTGAAAAATAAAATGGGATAAACAATTCAACTACTTCTTTGAAAATCGGCAAATTCAATCCTATGGTTGTTGAAATTTCTGGCTTGTTATAGTTTTTACCATTGGTAGAATAGTATATGGATTGAGTATAATTCAAATCTAAATACAAATTAAAAGGGATTATACCAGGCAATGTTATTTCATTGTTTGAGCTTAACATCCATTTATCGTTGTTGACAAATAAGTAACTATGCCTCATGCTTTCATTATTTCCATCAATCACTTGACGTGAAAACATTGAATTTGTAAAATAATTTTCTTGCCTTCCCATCAATACCTGTTGTTTTCTGTAATCATTATAGCCAACATTTACAACATTAAATTGGTGATTAGCCCATACATATTGATTGTTAATTAGAAACAAGCCAGCAAAAAAACTGGACTTCAAGTATTTCTTTTTATCAAAAAAATATTTCCCTTTCAGATTAACCCATAATTTAGCCCATTGAGAAACTGATGAAGCCCCCCTAAAAGATTGAGCAAACTCCAAATTGCTTTTGATTTGAAAAGGGAACTTATCATTGTTGTAATTGGTTACAGAATGAGATAGTTTTATAAAATTAAAAAAATGAACATTATCATATTCAAATGTAATTGGCTTGTTAAGAGTATCTTTTAATTCATAGTACTTTTGGGTCATGCCAGTGTGCACCCAATCCAATCGCCAATTGCTTATTATTTTGTTTTGCCCTTTAATTAATTCTCTTAAAGTATAATCATTGTTCAATTCAATAAATGGATTGATTCGATAGTACTGATTAGATTTATCATCGTATGAAATTGTTCCAAATAATTGTCCTTGAATCCCTGTTTTAATGGAATTAAAAGAATGAATTTTTATTTTTTTAAAATAATGATAATTAAAATACCCATTCCAACGTTTATTTTTAAAACTGTAAACAGGCATGATTGCATAATTATGAGTTTTTCTAAACAATAAGTGATTAAAATGAATTAATCCAATAGAAAAATTGTCGTAAACATTGTATGTAACTACTGGTAAAACTTTAAATTTTAATACTTTAACCAATTTTAATGGTTTAATTTTAAAATTATTATCTAGAGACAAATTCTTATATGGAATTAAAACAGGATTTGACAAAAGATTATTGCTAGTTGTTGTTGCTATGATGATAAACAACAGAATGAGATATCTAAATTTTAAAAAAAGCAATTAAAAAAATAAAAAAGCAAAGATAAGTGTATAATTTATTAATAAAATAATCTAAATGTCTATTAGATTTGTAGAGTATATTTTTTTCTGATGATAGATGACGAAGACGATGACGATGATTTTTTTGATGAATTCGATTCAATAGACATTGAAGCAGCCGTAGAAAAATTCAATCAATTAAAACAGGGAAGTTCAAGCTACTTTTCTGAAGATGAGATATTGTCATTGTCACAGTATTTTCATATAAAAGAGCAGGACAAAAACCAACTTTTTATATTGAATTTTGGATTGGAATTGTATCCTTCAAACATTGATATGATGATGGACAAAGCGAGTTTGTATTGGAGAAACGATAAGCAAAAGGAAGCTTTTGAATTGCTTGAAATGGCTAAAGATTATTCCCCTAAAGACTCTTTTTTACATCATATTTCAGCTCAATGGCATCAAAACATTGGAAACATTGAAGAAGCGAAACAAGAATATCAATTAGCCATTAATTATCATCATGATGACGAAGATTTATTAAAAGAAATTTACATCAATTATTCACAATTTTTGGCTCAAAACAATGAATTGATTGAATCAGAAAAGCTAATTAAAAATTTACTAAAAAAATTTCCTAAAGACGAATTAGTTTATAACCATATTTGTTTCAATTTTTTAATCTCTAAAAACTCTAAAAAAGGAATAGATTTTTTCAAAAAATTAATAGACGAAAACCCATTTGACGAAAACGCTTGGTATCAAATAGGTCGTTTACACGAATTAAATGAAGAAATTAAAGAAGCTTTTGAAGCTTTTGAATATGCCAGTTTAATAAATCCTAAACACAGCAGTGCTAATTTAAATTTAGGCATGTTGTTCGAAAACGAAAAAAAATACGAACAAGCTATTGAAAGCTATAAAAACTCAATGCGAGATAATGAAGGCGACCAATACCCTCAATTGTGTATAGCAAGATGTTATGTAGAATTAATGCAATGCGACCTCGCTAGACACCATTTGAAACAATGCAGTTTTCTAAGTGATGTGATGCCAGAACATTCCTATTTATACGGAATTTCATACATGTTGGAAAATCTACATTACAAGGCCATAGGTTATTTCAAAAAATCGTTAAAAATTGACTCTGACGATTTTAATGTCTTAAAAGCTTTAATGACATGTTATGCTGAGTTAGACATGATTAAAGAATTAGATTCTTTAATTAAAAAGTATAGAAAAGATAACGACTTAGATTACTTAACATTTTGGCAAGAGATTGCTTGGGTATTTTACACTTATCAATTGGAAACTCATTTCGAAAATTTAATATTTGAAATAAGCAAATCCAAAAGCAGAAGTCATGAAATTGCTATATTGTTAAAAATCATCGATTATGACATTACAAAATCGGAAAAGAATAAATCAAGAGTATTCAATTGCTTTAGCGAAGACCCTGAGACAACTGCTGAACTTATTCGATTATTTTTGCCTGTCTTTTACGAAAACGACTTAGAATTAAAATATTACTTAAATTTACACAATATAAAATATGAATAGCGAAATATTTAAACTCACTCAATTACCCACTAGACCAACTCAACCAAGAGAAAATGGATTAACTATGGTGATGGACAAGGGGCTGAGCATAAGAGAAGCACTTGATTTTATTGAACATGGCAGTCATTTGACCGATTTATTAAAATTAGGATTTGGAACCAGTTATGTGACTCCAAAATTAAAAGAAAAAATAGGACACTATAAAAAAGCAGGGTTTAAAGTTTACTTTGGAGGTACTCTATTTGAAGCTTTCATGGTAAGAAATCAATTTGATGATTACCGTAGAGTGGTAGATTATTACGGTCTTGAACATGTAGAAGTTAGTGATGGTTCAATGGATATTCCTCACGATAAAAAGTGTGAATACATCAAAACTTTATCCAAGGATTTTACTGTGATTTCTGAAGTAGGCAGTAAAGATGCTGAAAAAATAATACCACCTTATGAATGGATAGAAATGATGGAAAAAGAGTTATCAGCTGGTTCTTGGAAAGTCATTGCTGAAGCAAGAGAAAGTGGCACAGTAGGATTATTCCGTGGAGATGGTGAAGTTCGCTCTGGATTAGTTGCTGAAATAGTGAGAAAAGTACCCTTAGAAAAAGTCATTTGGGAAGCGCCACAAAAATCTCAACAAGTATGGTTTATCAAATTGTATGGAGCTAATGTGAACTTAGGTAACATTGCCCCAAGCGAAATTATCCCTCTAGAAACATTGAGATTGGGACTGAGAGGTGATAGTTTTGATTTTTTCCTAAATAAAAACAGTCAATAATTTATTTTTAAAATCATTTTCTTAACAGAATAATCACAACAAAAACATGTCATTAGTAAATCAAATAAATCAAGACCTTATCACAGCGATGAAAGCTAAAGATGAGACAAAGTTACGAGCAATAAGAGCAATAAAATCCGCGTTTTTATTAGCAGGTACTGAAACAGGAAGCAAAGACATAACAGATGAAATTGCCATAAAAGCAATGCAAAAAATGGCAAAACAAAGAAAAGACAGCATCGATATTTTTAATAAAGAAAATAGATTGGATTTAGCTCAGAAAGAACAAGAGGAACTGTCTGTCATTGAAACCTATTTACCTCAACCTATGAGTATAGAAGATATCATCATTGCTCTTAAAAAAATAATTGCGGATACAGGTGCTACTTCTATGAAAGAAGTAGGTAAAGTTATGCCTATAGCCATGAAAGAATTGGGAGCTAAAACCGATGGAAAAACCATTTCAGAACAATTAAAAAACTTACTTAGCTAGTTATAATCAGCTGTTTACAAACAGTATTTTAATTTTCAGAAATTTAACATTAAATTTGCAATAAATAAAAAATTTATAAAAATGAAAACAATCTTTAAACAATTATCAGTATTAGCACTTACCCTTTTTATATCTATGGGTGGATGTGTTCAAAAATTAACTACAGTAAACATTGATTATCCAACTGAAGCAAATTTAACTACTACAAATTTGCCAAATACTGGTAATCAATCTTTTGGTGAAACAGTATTGACTTCAGAATTGAAATCAAAATTAGAGAAAAATAACACCAGTTTAGATTTATTAGACGAATTGAAACTGAAATCAGCTACTGTATTAATTGACAGTGCTAAAGCTGGCGAAAATTTTGATAAAATAGATAACATTGAATTGCTATTGTCTGCTGATGGATTACCAACCATTACCATAGCTTCAAAAAATCCTATAGCAAAAGGTTCTACGACTGTAGAACTTAATGTCAATAATTCTGACAATTTGGCAAATTATATAAAAGCTACTACTTTTACATACAGCATTAAAGGAACTAACAACGCTCCATTGTCTCCAATGAAATTAAAAGTAAAAGCCAATTGGAACATCAAAGCCAGTGTTAAATAATTCATAAATAAACTTACAAATAAAAAGCTGCAAAATATTGCGGCTTTTTTTATGATAAAACAAAACAATCAATATCTAATGACGTTATATTTGTGACCTTATTATGTTAAAAAAAATCTGGTCATACATCACTTTTAAAAAGCAGGAAAATCATGGATTAGAAGAAACTAAATTTTTGTCTATGATGCATGGCATTAATCGAATCACCATTTTTATTTTTATAATTGGAATCATTATTGTAATACTAAAAGCAATAAAATAAACACAAAAAATGAACGGAATATTTATTATTGGTTTAATTGTCATGGTAATTAGTATGCTTATCAGTGGCAAGCTTAAAAGAAAATTTGCTCAATATTCACAAATTAGATTACAAAACGGCATGTCAGGTGCTGAAATTGCTGCCAAAATGTTAGCCGACCATGGCATTAAAGATGTTAGAATCACCCAAGTACAAGGACAATTAACCGACCACTACAATCCAATAGACAAAACAGTAAACTTAAGTGAAGTTGTATATCACCAAAGGAATGCTGCTGCCGCTGCAGTAGCAGCCCATGAATGTGGACATGCTGTTCAGCATGCCGAAGCATACGCATGGATAGGATTAAGAAGTAAATTAGTCCCCTTTTATTCCATTAGTGCCACTATCATGAATTACGCTAACATGATCTTATTATTTGGAGGTGCTGCTTTAATCTATTCGAACAACAGCTTTGGAACTACTTTGTTAATGGTGTTAATTGCAGCAAATATCATCCTCACAGCATTTGCATTATTTACATTGCCTGTAGAATTTGATGCAAGCAAAAGAGCTTTAAATTGGATGCAAACCAAAGGAATTGTTACTACAAATGAATACGATGGAGCTAAAGATTCACTAAAATGGGCAGCAATGACCTATGTTGTTGCAGCTATAGGTGCCATTGCAAACTTAGCTTATTTTATTTCCTTGTTTTTAGGTAGAGGAAGAAGCAATGATTAAATTTAAATCTTTATTTTTCCTTATTTTTTCAATATTGTCATTAAAAGGATTGAAGGCTCAAGAAGTTTTTATTTCTTTGGACAAGGAAGTGAAAATTGACCAAACCAGAAAATCACAGGCAATTGTATCAGTATATAAATATGCCAAAAATCCTTTTTTTGAACCTTATTTAATAGGCATTGAAACCAAAAAAAAACCAGAGACTTTTAACATTGTATTTCCTACACTATCCTCCAAACACGACACATGTTATGCCATGGTTTACTTTGGGGGATTAAATGAAAGGAGCAAACTAAAAGGGTATGAAATGATATTAATATCAAACAACAAAAGAACTCTTGAACCTTGTTTAATTTACATTGATAGGAACCATAACTTAGATTTGTCAGACGATGGTGCTCCAGACACATTTCATTACAATGCCTTTCACAAAGAATTAAGTTTTAACAATCCAAATAACCCTGAGGCAAAATACAAAATAAGAATTAGTCGATTTGATTTTAAATCAGATTTCACTTATCTCAACATGATTGATGAGTATTTTAAATCCAGTAGCGGAGGACAATATTTTGCAGGTTCATTTTATTCTTTCAAAGAAAAAAGACTAAATGTATTGGGTGGTGATTACAAATATGGTAATGACAGTTTTAGAATTGCCATTAAAGATGCCAATTGCAATGGATTATACAACGATGATGGCGAAGATGTAATCATGTTGGGCAATTACAAATCAGAAGAACTTACTGAAGAGCTATTAAAAGTATCAAAAAATGCAAAAAACATGTATTTTGAACGCAATGGAAAACATTTTGATGTATCGGAAATTCACCCATTAGGTAAGAGTTTAAAAATCACATTGGATTTAAATGCTAAAATTAAAAACAGCTTGAAAATTGGAAAAAAAATCAAGAAATTTAAATTCAAAAAAGTAGATGAAAAGGACAAATTAATATCCATTAAGAAGTTCAAAAAGAAACCAACTTATATTTATGTATGGAATACTACTTCTCCAAGTTTTAACACTGATTCTGTCATTTTAAATCAAATACAAAAAGAATATGGTGACAAAATAAACATTGTATCATTAAATTATGGCGAAACGCCTAAATCTTTGTTAAAAATGAAGAGAAAAGGCCAAATCAAATGGACCGTTGGATTATCAACTTACAAAATAAATAACAAACTGTTTATCGCTGATTATCCAACTGGAATTCTGACTAGAAAAAAATTAAAAGTAAAACAAGTTGGTATTAGTCCTTCAGAATTATTAATATTGCTGCAAAGAAACAGCATTTAAAAATGGAAGAATTGGAACAAGAACAACCAAAGAAAAGCAAAGGCAAATCGATATTAATAGCCTTATTGTCCTTATTGTTGGTGGGCTCAGGAGTAAGTAATTTTATGTTATGGCAAAAAGAAAAAGTAGCTTCTGCAAAGGCCATATCAAGCATAGATTCTTTAAAAATAAATCAAACTTTAAAAGACAGTTTATATCAGAAATTAGCTGAAGAAACTGCTAAAACAGAATCTTTAAGAGCAGAAATATTGATGTATCAAGGTGAAACAGATAGTTTAAGACAAATATTGGCAGAAAAAGAAGCGAGAATTGCTAGCATTAGAGCTCAATTATCTGGTGGAGGATTAAGCAATTCAAAACTCAGAGCTTTAAAAGACAGTTTAGTAGTAATAAGAACAGAAAACAACGATTTTAAAACAAAATTGGAATCTTTGTTGATGGAGAACGAAAATTACAAAGCACAATTGGCTGACAAAGAGGCTAAAATATCGACTTTAAATTCTACAAATACTGCATTATCAGAAAAGGTTAGCATTGCCGAAATGCCATTTGTAAGCCCAGTAAGTGTCACTCCTCAGTACGAAAAGAAAGGTATATTTTTACCAATTTATAAAGCTAAAAAGGTAGAAAGATTATTCATTACTTATACTGTACTAGGTAATAAATTGACAAAAAACACGGTAGAAAAATCTTATGTTGTAAGGGTTAAAAATCCAGATGGCATTATTTTAAGTACTACTAACAATCAATTATCTAACATAGAAAATGTATATACATCTAAAGAAACAGTGTCATTTGATGGCAAACAAAAAGTGATAAAAATAAATTACACTCAGAAACCTGATTATAAAAAAGGAAAATACACTGTAGAATTGAAAGATGGAGATGAAGTGCTTAGCACGTTCAATTTTGAATTGCTTTAACTAGCATTTGCAAAAGTTTTTATCTACATACACTTTTACCTTTTTCTTAGATTTTAAGTAATAGCAACCTCCTTTTTCACCTTTGTACAAATTTTTACCTTTCCATGTACCACAAGGTTTGGGTTTGGCAATTACTACCATCACCATGCAAAATACAGCCAGGAATAAACTAATTGTTTTTTTCATAAAACAAAGATAAAAGATTGATCTAAAATACAATCACATAATTATAAATCATTTGACTAACATTTTGTTATTTAATAACATCGAAATTGGATTTCTTAATTGAAACACCTATAATTGAAAAAAATCTATTGAAAATATGAGAGAATACTTACAACATTTTAGAGAAAATCCTGCATTTGAATCTACTTTTAAATTGTATAAAAGGATATTGGTGCCAAACATCATATTGAGTATCATTTTAATGGTAGTATCAGTAATTGTGGTTCTTCCCTTAGTTGCAGCTGCATTTGGAATTGGCATTACAGAATTAGCTGATTTCAATAAAGAAATGCAAGCAAAATTAATTTCAATAAGCAAAAGTGGTAGCGATCCTCTTGATTTTTTTAAATCCTTTTTTGGAACAATTAATTTGGCATATGTTGTTTTGGCTATCGTTTTAGGCAGCATAATTTCAATGTGGCAATACAATTTATTTTACACTTTAAATGACAATGAAATTCGCCATTTTGACAATTCATTTGTAAATGCCTTAAAAAAATCATTTAACGATAAATTAATTAAATTGATTTTGCTAAGTTTATTGTTGTTATTAATCTTAATAGGAGTAATTATAGTTTTTGCACTTTTAATGGGACTAATGATAGCTGTTTCTAAAGGATTAGGAATTTTTCTAATGTTTATAGGGATATTTGTATTGTGTTTTTATCTTATAAGATTGAGTTTGTCATATGCAGCACTAATCCATGGTGACATGGGCCTTTTAGAATCAATTAAATTCAGTTACAATAAAATAACTTTTAAAAGAGCAGTTTTTATATTCCTTATTATGTTAGTTATTGCAATAATCTCTGGAATAGTGTCAAGTATCATAATATTGCCAATAAGCAGCGCTTTAGTTAACAATTCATTTGCAGCATTTATCACTACTCAAATAATTTCATCTGTTATCTCTGCATTATTAACAGCTTTCTTCTTTTCAGCATCTTCAGCGCTCTACTTTAGATACAGTAACGATCAAGTTGAAGATAATGAGTCTGTAAAAGACCATTTAGTAGTGTAAAAACTCTGTGTGAATCTCTATTTGATTGGATTCTGTTACGTTATTGTTTAATTTAGTTGAAATATCATATCCTTTTTTAGGTAGATAAGTATAACTTAATTCTGTATCGTTTATTTTCCCTTTTTCCTGAATGATGAAGGTCATTTTTTCTAAATCCCCTTGATTGTTCCTAATGAATTCAATGTACTTTAATAGTTGATTCGGTTGTGTTTGGGTGTACGATTCAAATTTAAATCCATTGTAATAAGTCATGGTGTCTTTAGTAAATTGAACTGCTTGATTTTTTGTTAAACTTAAGTATTTAAAAATAAAACCAAATTCTGATTTCCAATCTACTTGTTTTGATAAGCAATCGTACAAGGAATCGTTGATTTGTATTTGCTTTGAAACAAAATACGAATTTTTTTCCATGAATTTAATGTCGTTATTTACTTGATTAATGATTCCAAATGCATCTTGATTTATTGTCGCCTTGTTTTTGGGATTAGTGCAAGAAAATAAAAACAACAAGATGAAACTAAAACAAAACTTTCCCATTCATTTCATTCGGTATAGGTAAATCCATTAATTTCAATATGGTTGGTGCTACGTCTGCTAACTTGCCAGCATGCAATGTGTTATTCAGCACTTTATTGCTAAGAATGATACATGGTACTGGATTGGTAGAATGAGCAGTATTTGGTGAACCATCTATATTTTTTGCTTCATCTGCATTTCCATGATCAGCAATGATGACAAACTGATATCCCAATTTTAACCCATTTTCAACTACATTTTTAGAGCAAGTATCTACCGTTTCAGCAGCTTTGATAATTGCCTCCCAAACACCGGTATGACCTACCATATCTGTATTAGCAAAATTTAAGCAAACAAAATCTGGCAATTCTTTGGTCATGTAATCAATTACTTTTTCACTTAATGGTATGGCGCTCATTTCAGGTTGTAAATCATAAGTTGCCACTTTGGGCGAAGGCTCCATAATTCTGTGCTCATTTGGGTATGGCAATTCCCTTCCTCCTGAAAAGAAAAAAGTAACGTGAGGATATTTTTCAGTTTCTGCCGCTCTTAATTGAGTTTTATTGTTTTTAGATACATATTCTCCTAATGAATTCACCACTTCGTGGGTGGGGAATAATACATTTATGTTTTTAAAAGTTTGGTCATACTCGGTCATGGTCGAGTAGTGAAGATTTATTTTATGCATACCATATTCATGAAAATCCTCTTGGGTTAAAGCCTTTGTAATTTCTCTTGCTCTATCTGTTCTAAAATTAAAACACAAAACAGCATCGTTGTCTTTTATCAATCCCTCATCTCCTTCTAAAATTCTTATGGGTTCAATAAATTCATCGGTAACTCCATTGTTGTATGAATTCAATATAGCTTGTTCAGAATTCTGAAATTTAGTCCCAATACCAGTTGTTATTAAATCATAAGCTTTTTTAACTCTCTCCCATCTGTTATCCCTGTCCATGGCAAAATACCTACCTATAATGGTTGAAATTTTTGCTCCAAATTGTCTAGTGTTTATTTCTACATCTTTGATAAAATTCAAAGAGCTTTTAGGGTCAGTATCTCTTCCATCGGTAATGGCATGAATGTAACATTTTTTTATACCTTGTTCATGTGCTAATTGACATAATGAGATTAAATGTTGCATGTTGCTATGAACACCCCCATTGCTAACTAAACCCATTAAATGTAATGGCTTATTTTGCTCGAGACAATAATTGATTATGTTTTTAAACCCTAGCATATTACCAACTTCGTCATCCCTAAACGCTTTGTTTATTAAAGCCAATTGTTGCCATACTACCCTTCCACCACCAATATTAAGATGTCCTACCTCGCTATTTCCCATTTGACCATCAGGCAATCCTACTGCTTCCCCAAAAGTAGTTAAGGTAGTAAATGGTTTAGTTTGACACAACTCATTAATAAAAGGAGTATGAGCATGGTATATGGCATCTGTGAAATCGTGTTTACCTATGCCCCATCCATCCAAAATAATTAAGCAAACTTTTTGCTCTGAATTCATTTGGCAAAGGTAAACTTACTTTATTCAATTTAAACTAAATTTGAAAGAAAAAAATAAACTATTTAACTTTACAACCTAAATCAATTTTTTGAATAAAATTAGCATTTCAAAAGGAACAGGTTACATGTTAATAGCAGGCATAGCCTTTGCAGGCATGAATGTAAGTGTTAAATTCTTAAATCATATTCCATTGTTTGAAATCATTTTAGTCAGGGTGTTAATTACATTAATTCTGAGCTATAGAACTCTTAAAATCAGAAAAATAAACCCATGGGGAAACAATAAAAAATTTTTAATTCTAAGGGGTTTTTTTGGAGGCTGTGGGCTTATTTGCTACTTTTACACATTGCAAAACATGGAAATAGCTAATGCCATTGTCATTCACTATTTAAGTCCAATATTTACAACCGTAATAGCTATTTTTGTTTTTTCTGAAAGGGTTAAATTCATTCAATGGATAAGTTTTGGTATTTCATTTTTAGGTGTCATCGCTGTAAAAGGTTTTGCTAAAGTTGAAACAATGGATTTTATAGTTGGCATTCTGGGAGCTTTGTTCACAGGGCTTGCTTACAATGCCATTAAAAACATGAAAAACAAAGAAGAATCTGATGTCATTATATTTTACCACCCATTAGTAACTCTTCCATTAACTATCGTCTATTTTTTAATGTTTCCACAACCATTGGTAATGCCTAATTTGTTTGAGTTACTATTGTTAGTTGCCACAGGAATATGCACACAAATTGGACAGTATTTTATAACAAGAGCCTATCAAATAGAAGATGCTGCAAAAATAAGCAGTGTGACTTATGTTGGCATTATTTGGGGAGTTCTTATAGGCAAATTCATGTTCAACGACCATTATAGTGCTTCCGTATTATTGGGAATGTTTTTGGTTATTGGCGGAGTTTTATTAAATTTGAACTACCAAAAAGTTTTAAATTTTTTTAAAAACAGTTGAAGCGTTTTTAAAAAATGGTGTCTTATAGTCAAATTTGCATTCAGAACAAACCATAATCGAAGGGTGTTTAAGAAATGAAAAGTACTTTCAAGAACTTTTATATTCAACTTATGCCTCTAAAATGTTTGGTATTTGTTTGCGATACGCCCCAGATAGAGAAATTGCACATGATTTATTACAAGAAGGATTTATAAAGGTATTTCAAACCTTACACCAATTTAAAGGCAATTCAGCTTTAGGCAGTTGGATGTATCGAATTTTCATCAATACATCAATTAATTATGTAAAAAGAAAACTCAAATACCCATTTGAAGTGATTCACAATGAAAACATTGATTTATCAGACGAAAAACAAATTGATGAAGATGAAAAAAACCTATGGCTTGACCATATTACCCCCAAAGAAGCTTTGGAAATGGTTCAAAAACTCCCTGAAAAATACAGATTAATCATCAATTTGTATGCCATAGAAAAAATGAAACACAATGAAATTGCGGATTTATTAAATATCACTGAAGGCACCTCTAGATCACAATTAGCAAGGGCTAGAAAAATATTATCAGAAGAACTTAATGCCAAGATAAAAACAAAAATTGGAGAATAAATTTAACCATATAGATGACTTTTTGTTTCAAAAACTTCAAACATTTGAAGACAATCCTGACATTCATGCTTTTAATTCAATACACCAAGATTTGACTCATTTAGATGGAACAGATTTAATTACTATCAATCAGCAATTATCTCAATTTGAAGAAAACCCTGAACCATTCATTTCAAAATCCATTATTGATGCCGCTCAACATTTAAAGCATCCAATAGATTATTCATTAAATAAAAATTTACATCTTTTAGAAGAAAAACCTGACAACGTTGTTCCAATTTTTCAACAAGAACAAAAATCCAGAAAAAAATTGTTTCTGTTTTTCATAATAGCTACAGTTGTTGTTAGCAGTTTGGCAATTTTAACTTTAAATTCCAATAAGAACATCGATAAAAATAATGGCACTATAAAACAAACAATGAATCAAGAAATAGAGCCAGAAAAATTGAATATAACAGAACAAAACTATTCACAAAACAAACCTTTTAAATCATCTGAAAGAGACCAGATTCCTTCTTTAAATAAACAGATACAAACTCAATCATCAAATTCCATTGCTAATTCATATCTCGAAATTCCTATCGACTATTTTTCTGAAGATTATGAGCTTGTTTACGACTCAATTAAAAACCACAAAGTCTTTAAACTAAAAATTACCTACGATAAATTGCGACTTGAACCTATAAAAAAATTCAACATCCATTCAAACAAAGATATTGTTCAACTTGCTGACAATCAAAATTTATACCTAGGCTCTTTTAAAAATCAACACAAGGTATTTTATGAATTTGGTATAGGATTAAACAACATCAATTACAACAAACAGCAGCTCAATACTGAATACATTCATAAAGACGCGCTAAAATTACTTCAACAAACCTTAGGTAATTTTGAAGCTGGCCAATCGTTGAGAGCGAATATAGGATACCATTTAAACCACAAAATTCAATTGATTTCAGGAATAAATTTCGATTTTCAATCATACAGCAATCAAGTGAATTATGTCTATACCGACATTCCAATTTACGACTTAAACAATGGCAAAGTTTTATCTTATTTGACAAGACCAGCTAGCTCCTCTCCTACAATCAATCAAAAAATTAGAACTAAAGTCAATGAAATCAAAATCCCTTTGTCGATTTCGTTTCATGTTTTTAGGATTCATAAAACCAGCGTTTGGACCAGCATTGGTGCGATATACAATCTCAAAAACACCATAAATTCTCAGTACTTTAGTTTTAAAGATGGAAGCTTAAATCCATATTCCAACCAAGTTAAAACATCAAACAATACCAGTGTTTTTGCTCAAATAAGAGCTATCACTCCTATCAGTCAATCTTTAAAACTTGTAGTACAATTTGGTGTCAATAAATCTCAAAACAAGATGACACTATACAATCAAAATTTCAGTTACAATCAACTGACACCCAATATTAACTTAGGCCTACACTTTAATTTAAAATTCAACCCAGTAAAATGAAGAAAACAGTTTTGATATCTATTTCAATGTTATGCTTTAGTTGCATTACTTGGTGCCAACATTTTAGAAAACTTGGTGAAAGTCCAAGTATAAAACCTTTTTTCCACCCACAAGGTTTAAATTATTATTTACACGAAAACGATTCATTTGGCAATGTGTACTTCATCTATTACGACAGTGTTAGTGATGGAAATGGTCCAAGCATAGAAACCAGCAAAATAAGACTCCAAATATACAATGGAAGTTCTTGGTTTTTTAGTCCTGAAATCAGTTTATACAGCACCAATTCATCAGTACCTCCTCGAATTAATGACATTCAATTTTACAATCAGAAAATTTACATTGCTGGCTCGTTTGATTCCAGCGAATTCAATCTTGGTGCAGGTGTGTTAGAATACCATTCAAACAGTTGGCATCCACTTGAAAACACCAGACTTTTCAATAACATTAAAGAACAATTAAACGTCAGTGAACTTATTCATTTTAATAAAGGTTTAATGATGATAGGTAATTTTGATTCATGCACACAATTTAAATGCAATGGAATGTTGAGAATAAATGGTACTGAAGTTCATCGAGTAATTGATTTAAAAACAGGATTTAATTCTATGAATGATTACTCCAAATTCAGCTACTCTGTTGTCAATAAAAAATTATACCTGTACATTAAAAACAATTTAAATAATGAATCCCTAAAAATAACTGGCAAATCCTTTACAAAAATTGCTCAATTTGAAGACAGTAATTTTATACAAGCTCCAATTCCAAACCAAATCATCAATCAAGTCATTGGATACAACAATAACTTAGCGGTAATTAGCTCAGGAAATCTTTTGTTCTCTAATACTCTCCAGCTTTTCAATGGCAGCAATTGGCAATCCATTTCGTTAACTGATACTTTTTATTCAAGTAATTTTGTTGATTGGAATACCGTTAATAATCAGCATTATTTCATTGTTCAAAATTCAACTATCAAAAAAATATACTTATTCCAATACACATCAAATGATATCAATAAAAAAGACAGTTGGGTATTCTCTAACAATTACATTTCAATAAACAGTAGCAAAACTTTTGATTGGTATTTATCTGGTAATTTTACTACAATCAGCTCTAATCAATTGATAGAAAATGCTCAATACATTGCCAAACTTAATTTCTCTCCTACTACCATTATACATGGAAAATTATTTATTGATATAAACAACGATGAAATTAAACAAGTAAATGAGCCATCATTGAACAATTGCCTAATATTTGACAAAAACAATCAATTTATTTGCACGTCAGACAAAAACGGAAATTACAGTTTTTACACCAACATCAATAAAAATTTCAATATAAAAGCAAACAATGATTTAGGCTACATTTGCAACAAAGAAACTCAAATATCCAATAGCATCGATGGGAAATACCTTATTGATTTCCCTTTTACTGAAAACACCATCAGTGATGTGAAATTAAATATGTGGTGCAAAACAGGCAACCTTTTAAACTTGAATTCAACAACTGAATATGTGCTTCAAATTCATAATTTATCATCATCAGCCCTCAATAGAATCATTGAAATTCAACTCCCTAACAAAGTAAGTGATGTAGTTGCAGTATCGGGCTCTGCCAATAAAAACAAAATCACTTATAATTTAAATTTACCTGCCCATAGCAAATTCATTTACCCAATTCAATGCAAATTTAACAGCGATAGTTTTAAAATGAATGACACCGTTGTAGTAATTAGTAAAATAAACAACAATGACGATGTGAATGGCAATAACATTGACACACTTACTCAATACATAGCTAATAACTTTAAAAGTGACATAAAAATTGCTTATCCAAATTCAATTGTTAGTGTAGATAAAGAAATAAAATACACAATAAAATTCCAAAACAATGGAACTAAAATAGCCAAAAACGTAGTTGTTACAGACACCTTACAAGAATTAGTTAATTTGAGTAAAATTGGAACGTATTTAAACCCAGTAAACAATTGCACGCCAACATTTAGCACCAGCTTAAACAAAGTTCTGATATGGACTTTCAAAGACATAAATCTTCCTCCTAAACAATTGGATAGCAATGGTTCTAAAGGAGAAGTTTTATTGATAGTTACCATGTTGGATAATGCTAAAATTGGAGATACTTTATTCAATAAGGCTTCGGTTTATTACGATTATCAGCTACCTAAGCTAACAAATACTACAAGTGTTGTATTACTTAAAAAACCAAATTTCATTGTTCAACATTGGGTTCATGATTTAAAATTTTACCCGGTTCCTGTCATTGACAATTTAATCATAGAAAATCCTAAAGCTCATATAGCTGAATTAAAACTATTAAGCATGGATGGGAAAGAAGTATTTTTAGGGAATTTAGATGGCAATGCATATCAAACCATTGAATTAAACCTAAACAAAGGTGTGTATTTATTAATGATAGATAATGTCTTTGCAGGGAAATTACTAGTAGATTAACAATTAGCTAGTTGCCCCAATTTAGCGGTCGTCTAAAGCTGAATCCAAAATTAAGATCGCTCATTTTCAAACCGTATTGTTTATTAGGCAATTCCCAAGGCATTGAATAATAATTGTATCCAGTATAAATCCCTATTTCTCCCACATTATTAAAATTAGTATAAAATCCAAGATTTGCATTAAATGAAAGATTGATCATAGACTTTTTCTTAAATTCAACTTTTGAAGTTGTAATATAATCAAGATATGTGGCTTTATTTGAATACAAATAAGTGATACCTGTTCCAGCGCCTAATTTAATTTTAGTGTTGCTACTTAGAACAAATTCTTTATTGATAGTTAAAGGAACTGTGAAAGCATTGTATCTGTTATTGACTGCCAAATTATGAGCTGATGCTAATTGATAGGAACCAATGGTATCATACAATCCAGTAGTTTGATTTTTCTCTAATAAATAGATGATGATTTTGTTGTAGCCTGTAATTTCATTGGTATTAATATCTCTTACAGGGATATCCAAACTTTCGTCACTTAATCGAATAGGCTCCACTCTCATGACATAACTTAATCCTGACTCAAAACTTAGTAATGGTTTAATATGATAGCTAAGGTGAGTAAATGCATTAAACCCAGAACCATTGCGGGTTAATGTTTCTTTATCTTCCCATAAATCCTTGTGTACAAATTTTTCTTTTGTATCATCTATATCCAATTTATTAATGGATAAATTAGGTCCAATACCATAAGTGAACCACCATTTTTTATTGAAATCCACAACTTTATTTTTATCGTTAAAAAACGCCTTGTTGATTGGTTTTCGTTTTATATCTTTAATGGATGGAACATCAACTAAACTAAATTCATCTATTGAAAATGGTTTAGTGTTTAATTTTCTGTATGGCATTCCATAAAATTTTAAAAGGTCATCATCGTTTACAGATGAAGTTAAAGTTGGATTATTCAAATCATTTGATGAAGTATTGATGTAATTTTGATTGTTTGCAACACTATTAGACACCTGATTCTTCTGATGTTTATTATTCAATTGCTTTGAATTTTTATTGCTACTTGCAACTTTATTTTTTGGAGCAATAACACGGTTGGTTGTTGAATTTTTTTCCTCTGTTGATTTGGCAACATTGTTAGTCAAAGTTTCCTGAGGGCTGTTGACACTTTGTTGTTTTAAATTTTTATTTAGTTGAGTATTTAAATTAGGATTTACAACTTCATTTTTATTGTTTGAAACAATGGCATCAGAAGTATTATCAATGGAATTAAAAGTAGCAACTACAGCTATAATGATGATAGATGGCACAACCCACCACCAAATAGGAGATTTACTTGGTTTATCGATATTATTGGCAATATTCACCCACAATTTATCCTTGGGGGGTAAATTTTCATTTCGAAAGGCTTCAGCTAGTTTATTGTCAAATTCTTCTAGATTCATGATTGGTAAGTTCGTTTTTGTATAAATTCCATAACAAGTTTCGTGCACGGGCTAATGTACTTCTTGAAGTACTTTCTGGCATGTTTAAT
This sequence comes from uncultured Flavobacteriaceae bacterium, assembly GCA_964450355.1. Lineage (GTDB taxonomy): Bacteria > Bacteroidota > Bacteroidia > NS11-12g > UBA955 > CAYVDH01. Next base: position 777 of record CAYVDH010000004.1, on the reverse strand, counting down.
TTTTCTGATATTTCTTTATGACTGTAACCGTCAATAGCATATAACATCAATACTATTTTATAATTTTCAGGTATTTTATCTAACAACATCAATACCATCTCTGAGTCAAATTTATCTGGTGCTTCATCGTTAATTTCAGGCATTTGCATGAATGATTCATCTATGGATACTTGAAGGGCCAGTCGTTTTGACGATCTTAAAGTATTAATGGATTCGTTGATGAATATTCTGGTTATCCAAGTTTCCAAACTGCTTTGAAAATTAAATTTAGTGAGGTATTTAAACACTTTAATGAACGCATTTTGAAACGCATCTTCGGCTAAATCTAAATCTTTTAAATAACGTTTGCAAAGCGCCATCATTTTCCCTGAAAAGCGGTTATAGAGCTGCTCTTGGCAAATTCTATCACCTTTTAGACAACCGTCTACCACTTGCTTTTCAAGAAACACCATGATTCTGATATTGGTTTAGACAAAGTTAAAGATAAAAACGCTGCAATTCAATTTAATTTTTAAAAAAAATCCATATTTCATAGTTGATAATCAGCTGTAAGCAATCTTTAATAAATGTAAAATAGTTAATTTCAGACTTTTATTTTTTCAAATGCAATTTCATACTATTTTTGATTAACTAAATTAATAAAATTAATTTAGAAATTGATAGAAGAATGAAAAAATTAAGAATAAATTCAATTCATCCATTTCAATATTTAGTAGATTAAGCATATTTAATTAAAAAATTTTAAATAGTTAAATGAGAATGTAATTAATTTTTATT
>CAYVDH010000003.1:0-58636 GCA_964450355.1 uncultured Flavobacteriaceae bacterium | reverse complement strand
TCACAATAAATGAAACTAATCCTACACAGACACTTCCAAGCTTATGTATAGTTTTGTTTGGTCTTATGAATTTAATGTCATTTAAGTTGAAAGTGTCATAATTAATTGAGTCTAAGAAAGGGTCTAAAACTGCAATAGTTGAATCATTAATTATTTGTAAATTACCTTTAACTCTGTGATTATATTTATCCTTTAAAACAATTTTTTTATTTTCTTTAATAAAATTGTGAATGTTAGTGCCTTTGAGGGTGTATATTAAATAGTCCCTTTTAATGGTATCTTTTTGACTAAATAAGTTATTTAAACCAATGATAAAACTAATAAAAATGAATAATTGCTTTTTCATGATGAATACAAATATAATAATATCTGTTTGATTTACAAAGTAATATGGGGAAGTGCGAAGTTTTAATTAAATCATTTTGCTCCTTTAATGATGTCTTCAACTACCAATGGATCCAACAAAGTACTTGTATCACCAATATGTTCCAATTCACCCTCAGCTATTTTTCTCAAAATTCTTCTCATGATTTTGCCACTTCTTGTTTTAGGTAATCCATTTACAAATTGAATTTTATCTGGCTTTGCAATTGCTCCTATCATTCGCGTTACCGTTTGTAAGATGTCTTGTTTGCTATGGTTTTCGTCCTCATGAATTTTATTCATAATTACAAATGCATAAATGCCCTGGCCTTTGATGTCGTGAGGGTAACCTACTACAGCACTTTCTACTACTCCTTGGTGCCTGTTGATTGCGTTTTCTAATTCAGCAGTTCCTATTCTATGGCCACTAACATTCAATACATCATCTACTCTACCAGTTATTCGATAATGATTGTCTTTGTCTTTGAAACATCCATCTCCTGTGAAATATAAATTGTTATATGTAGTGAAATAATTAGTTTTACAACGCTGATGATCGCCATAAGTTGTTCTTATCATGCCGGGCCAAGCTTGTTTTATGCATAAGTTTCCACTTTTGTCAAATTCATTTATTTCTACTCCATTTTCGTCCAATAACAATGGTAATACTCCCGGTAATGGCAATGTGGCAAAACTAGGTTTTTGAGGTGTAATTCCTGCTAAATTTGAAATCATAATTCCTCCTGTTTCAGTTTGCCACCAAGTATCTACTATTGGGCATTTTTCTTTTCCAATGTGTTTGTAAAACCATTGCCAAGCTTCTTCATTGATTGGCTCTCCTACAGAGCCCAATACTTGCAATGAACTTAATTTTTTATTTTCAATGTGCTCAATGCCACAAGCCATTAAACTTCTGATGGCAGTAGGAGCAGTGTATAAAATATTGACATGGTGTTTATCAACTATGTCCCAAAATCTTCCTGCATCGGGCCAAGTTGGAATGCCTTCAAACATCAAGGTGGTAGCTCCTGTACTTAGCGGTCCATATAAAATGTAACTATGACCAGTAATCCAGCCTATATCGGCTGTGCAAAAATGTATTTGATTGGGCTTGTATTGAAATACATTGACAAAGGTATAGTTTGCCCATACCATGTAACCAGCCGTGGTGTGTACAACTCCCTTTGGTTTTCCAGTGCTACCAGATGTGTACAAAATGAACAGCATGTCTTCGGCATCCATCTCCTCTGCGGGGAAATCAGGATTGCCATTGTTTTCTATTTTTTGTATTTCTTCATCCCACCAAATGTCTCTTTCTTTTATCATGCTTACAGCAGAATTTGTTCGGTTGAAAACAATTACTTTTTTCACTATTGTATTGCCAATCAAAGCCTCGTCAATTACATTTTTTAATTCAATTTCTTTGTTGCCCCTGTAGGCTCCATCACATGTGATGATGAATTCTGATTGTGAATCATTTAATCTGTCTGAAATGGATTGAGCCGAAAAACCTCCAAAAATGACTGAATGAATTGCCCCCACCCTTGCACAAGACAACACTGCTATAGCCAATTCTGGAATCATTCCCATGTAAATACATACTCTATCTCCTTTTTTTACACCATTGTTTTTTAATACATGAGCAAATTGTTTTACTTTGTTTAAAAGTTCATTATAAGTTAATTTTTTTGGGGTTTCTTTAGGGTTATTTGGTTCCCAAATGATTGCATTTTTATTGCCAAATTCATGAATGTGTCTATCTAAACAGTTTTCAGTGATATTGAGTTTTCCCCCTTTGAACCATTCTATTTTTGGTTCATTAAAATTCCATTCTAATACCTTGTCCCATTTTTTTTTCCATTCAAAATGATTAGCAATATCTGCCCAGAATTCTTCAGGGTTTTCAATGCTTTTTTTGTAAGAAATATGATATTCCTCTAGGGACTTGATTTGATAAGGATAAGGCATTGTTTTTATTTGTTTGTTCAAAATTAACGATATTTTTTAATTATTAACGATTTGTAATTTTTAAACTTACCTTTGTTTTTAAAATGAAATTATTTTCTATTCTATTTTTTGCTGCATTTAAACTTACTTCACTGTTTTCTCAAGAACATGTAAGGGTCTTAAAAATAGAAATAGATGCATATCCTGTTTTTCAGAAAATAAATTTAGATAAAGTGTTTAATGGGGTAACTATAACAGCAGAAAATGAATTTGATTTTAGTCGAGTTTTGTTGTTTTGTCAGTCTAGTGATTCCATGACATTTAACAACGATATTCATGCTGACAAAATTCAAAGTAACTTGCAGATTTTTGAAGCAACTAGTCAGTTTGAATTGAAAAATTTTACTGGTAGTAAGTTGACTTTATATTTTCAATATGTATCAACTTTAATTTCATTACCTAATACTTTAGTGAATAAAAGAGCAAACTGTGAAATGCCAGTTGGTATCATTTCTCAATCGTATTGGAGACAAGGTTTGGATGCACCAACTCCGGGCAGGGAAAAAACTAAAACTCATCATTGTGTCATTCATCATTCAGCTGGAGGAAACAATGTTACTGATTACACCCAATTAGTAAGGTCATATTATGTTCAGCACACTCAAGTAAATGGTTGGGATGACATTGCATACAATTATTTAATAGCGCCAAATGGAGATATTTATGCTGGCAGAGACCCCGAAAAGAATGACATCAGTCAAGACAATGTTTTAGGGGCTCATTTTTGTTCAAAAAATGCCAATACCATGGGTGTTTGTTTGATAGGCGATTATCAAAATTTGGAGCCTAGGGATAGTTTATTAAATTCATTGATACATCTCTTGACTTGGAAATACACAAAAGATACTCTTTCGCCAACTAGTGAAACAAAACATCCATACAATACTGGGAGTTTATTAAAAGCTTTGTGTGGTCACAGAGATGGATGCGCTACTGAATGCCCGGGCAACAGAGTGTATTCCAAATTGGATTCGCTTAGAACAGTAGTACTTAATCATTATAATGCATGTTTGCCTTTTCTTAATTCGAGAGAAAATGTAACTAAATTAAATACATCTATCCTTATACAAAATCCTGTTAGTTCTATGTTTGAATTGAATTTTCGTTTTGTAACTCAGCATTTGCCTTTTAGAATTTATACTTTAGAAGGTAAGGTAGTTTACCACACAATAGAGCCATTATATTGTTTAAAATCCGGTATTTATTTTGTACAATACCATGATCTCAATGAAAACATAGTCATTGAAAAAATGATTGTGAATTAAGGTCTAACAAAAGGGTTGTGAAGTTTTTCATGACCGATGGTAGTTTCATTACCATGACCACTAAAAACAATGGTATCATCAGCTAAAGAATACAGTTCTTTTTTAATGGATTGACTTAGTACTTCAAAATTTCCTCCGGGCAAATCTGTTCTACCTATGCTTTCTTTAAACAATACATCGCCTGCTATGACAAATGCGTTTTGTTCACAATAGAAAGATATACTACCACTAGAATGTCCTGGAGTGAATAGAATTTTCAATTTGTCGTTGTCTAATTCAATGAAGGTGTTTTCTTCTAAAAAAACGCTAGGTTCTACAGATTGATGGTATTTTAAATTGTATAAAGCAGCGGAAGTTACTCCCATTTGCAATGTTGGCAAATCTTTAGCGTGAATTTGCAAGGGTAAATTGTATTGTTCGCTGATGAATCTGTTGCTAAAAATATGATCGATGTGGCAATGGGTATTCAACAGCATTTTTGGTTTTAATTGGTTTTGATTGATGTAATCTATAAAAAAACTTTGTTCACTTGCATTGTACATGCCGGGGTCAATGATGATGGCATGATTGAATTCATTGAATACAATGTAAGTGTTTTCTTGAAAAGGATTAAAAGTGAACTTAACTACTTCTAACATCGTTAATCCATGATGGTTTGTTCTCTATCAGGACCTACAGAAATGATATTGATAGGTTGATTGAGTTCTTTTTCAAGAAATTGTATGTAAGTGATAAAATTAGAAGGCAATTCGGAGCGTTTTCTACAAGCAGTAATGTCTTCGGTCCAACCATTGAAAGTTTGATACACTGGAACAACATTGTCTAAGCTTAAATCGTAAGGGACTTCAGTAGTTTCAATTCCATTTACTAAGTAGGAGGTGCATACTTTTATTTCGTCAAATTCACTTAAAACATCGCTTTTCATCATGATGAGGTAATTGACTCCGCTTAACATGATGGCGTATTTTAAAGCAACCAAATCCAGCCAGCCGCATCTTCTTGGTCTGCCTGTAGTTGCTCCAAATTCATTGCCTTTTTTGCGCAACAATTCCCCTGTTTCATCTAATAATTCGGTAGGGAAGGGGCCAGAACCAACCCTGGTGCAATAAGCTTTGAAAATCCCATACACTTTATCGATGGATTGAGGTGAAACGCCTAATCCATTGCAAGCACCACCGCTTATGGTGTTGCTGGAAGTGACAAATGGGTAGCTGCCAAAGTCTATGTCAAGCATGCTGCCTTGAGCGCCCTCAGCAAGTATTTTATTGTTTTGGATTAATTGGTTAATTAAATACTCGGAGTTCGATATTTGAAATTGAGATAGAAATTCGCAGGCTTGAAAAAATTCGGTGTTAAGTTCATTGATATTAAAATCAGAATAACCTAAAAATTCGATGAGTTTTAAGTGTTCTTCTTGAATTTTGAAGTATTTGGTTTTAAATTGTTCTGTGACAATATCACCAATTCTAAGTCCATTTCTTCCAATTTTATCGCGGTAAGTTGGTCCAATGCCACGAAGTGTAGAGCCAATTTTACTATCGCCTTTAGCGTGTTCGCTTGCAGCATCTAATAATCGATGAGTTGGTAAAATTAAATGAGCTTTTTTTGAGAAAATTAAATTTTTTAAAACATCGGCTCCCGCTAGTTGAATTCTTTCAATTTCAGCTTTTATTCTTACGGGATCAACCACTACACCATTGCCAATGATATTAAGACAATCGGAGTGAAAAATACCAGAAGGCACAGTGTTTAAAACATGGGTTTGTCCATTGAATTTAAGAGAGTGACCAGCATTTGGACCACCTTGAAATCTGGCTACAACTTGGTATTTAGGAGTAAGAAAGTCGGCAATTTTACCCTTTCCTTCATCGCCCCATTGCAAGCCAAGTACTATATCTATTTTATTCATTTGAGTTTGTTATTGTTTTGTGACAACTTTCACATTCGTCTTTGTCATTGGTTTTAGGATTGGCATACAGTTGTAAAGAATGATGTGATACATTAAATCCTAAAAAATTTCCCATGGTAGTATTTATTTGTTGGATTCTTGGGTCGCAAAATTCCAATACTTTATTGCATTGTAAACAAATTAAATGGTCGTGTTGTCTGTAGCCATAAGATTGTTCGTATGTTGCAATGTTTTTGCCAAACTGATGTTTTTTTACCAATTGGCAATCTATAAGCAATTCAAGAGTATTGTAAACTGTTGCTAAGCTAACTCTGTATTTTTTATCGTTCATTTGTTGATGTAATTTTTCAACATCAAAATGTTTCTTTTGAGTGTATATCTCTTCAAGTATTGCAAATCTTTCAGGAGTTTTTCTTTGATTTTTTTTTGTCAAAAATGCCGAAAAAATTTTTCTTACTTCCAGTTGAAGTCTTAAGGTTTTCTCATCTATAGAATTTGATTTACTCAAAATTAAAAATAAAAGGCAAATTTCGATAAATGAAATAAAAAAAACTAAACTTAATTTAAAAGAGTATTCACAAGTTATGACCTAATTTATTGTAAAATATCTATTATGAATTATCAGCTATGTGATCTATTCTTGTCACATTCATGTTCACATGTTTTTGTTTGATGTTTTTTATCAAAGCATCTAAGTGCTGTGTGTCTTGAATGTACAATGAAATTATGCCATGAAAAGTTCCGTCTTTGCTATCTATGGTTATAGCTTTCATGTTTACTTTCATGTTTTTACTAATAATATCTGTCAAACTACTTACTATTCCAATGTCATCTATACCTACAATTTTTATCCCTGCTAAAAATTTCTTTTCTGATTTTGCTGGTAAATTCTTCCACACAGCTTTGATGATTCTATAGCCGTAATTGCTCATTAATGATACAGCATTTGTACAATTTGTTCTGTGTATTTTTACTCCTTCTCCTATGGTGATGAATCCAAAAATATCATCGCCCGGAATCGGATTACAACATTTAGACAAGGTATATGGCAAATCAAAATCATCTCCTACTACAATTTCAGATTTAGAATCAATGCTTTTAATGGGCTTTGTACTTTCAATTTTTTTTACATAAGCCTTCTTTTCTAATAAATCTTTAATGGCCACTTTGTTTATATCAATCTGTTCAATTGATATGGCATAGGTAAGGTCTAATTGACTTTGTACTTTAAAGTGTTTTACTAATTTTTGAATGTTGTCATCATTGAAATCAATTTTTTCTTTATTGAATTTTTTCTTCAGTATCTCTTTTCCTTTTTCTGCATTTATCCTTTTGTCTTCTCTTAAGGCATTTCTTATTCTTCCTATGGCTTTTCCAGATATGACATATTGCAACCACTCTTCTCGTGGATGTTGTTTTTCTGAAGTAATGATCTCCACTTGGTCGCCATTAGTTAGTTGATAACTGAAAGGAACAAGTTTGTTATTGACCTTAGCACCTATACATTTACATCCAACTTCGGTGTGTATTTCAAAGGCAAAATCTAAAATGGTTGCCCCTTTTGGAAGCTTTTTTAAATCTCCATTTGGCGTAAATACAAATATTTCTTCTTGAAACAATTGCAATTTGAAATCGTCTATAAATTCTAAAGCATTGGTCGATGGGTTTTCAAGGATGTCTTTTATTCTAGCTAACCAATTGTCAATGCCATTACTTTCTTGATTTTCAATTCCATCTTTGGTGTTTTTGTATTTCCAATGAGCGGCATACCCTTTTTCGGCTATTTCATCCATTCTTTTCGAACGAATTTGCACTTCTACCCACTTGCCATCTGGACTCATGACAGTAGTGTGCAAACTCTCGTATCCGTTGCTTTTAGGCGTTGTTATCCAATCTCTTGTTCTGCTTGGATTAGGTTTGTAAATATCAGTAACTATGGAGTAAGCTGTCCAACAATCCGATTTTTCTCTTTCAGGCGTTGAATCCGTTATGATTCTGATGGCAAACAAATCATATACCTGTTCAAAAGTAATGTCTTGATGATTCATTTTTTTCAGAATGCTGTATATGCTTTTTGGTCTGCCTTTGATTTCGTATTTTAAACCAGTTTCGTTAAGCTTGGCTTTCATTGGCTCTATGAATTTTTTAATGAAGCGGTCTCTGGTTGTTTTTTTTGCATTTAGTTTTTGAGCAATGTCTTTATAAGCTTCACGTTGAGTGTATTTGATGGATAAATCCTCTAATTCGCTTTTAATGGAATACAGGCCAAGCCTGTGTGCTAAGGGAGCGTATAAAAAGAGAGTTTCGCTGGCTATTTTTAATTGGTTTTTTCTGGACATGCTATCCAGTGTTCGCATGTTGTGTAATCGGTCGCACAGTTTCACTAATATCACTCTCACATCATCGCTAAGGGTTAGTAGCATTTTTCTGAAATTTTCAGCTTGCATGCTGTCTGTGTGGTCAAATACTTCTTTTATTTTTGTAAGACCATCTACAATTTTAGCGATTTTACTTCCAAATTTTTTCTCAATGTCTTTTACCGTGTAATCACTGTCTTCTACCACATCATGAATTAATGCACAGACTATAGAAGTGGTACCCAAACCTATTTCATGTGCTGCAATTTTGGCAACTGCAATGGGATGGTAAATGTATGGCTCACCACTTTTGCGCCTCATGTCTTTATGAGCATCAAGAGCTAAATCAAAGGCTTGTCTAATTATTTTTTTTTGTTCTGATGTTAACTCATGCCTAATAGAACGAAGCAATGCCTTGTATTTTTTTAGAATTTCTTTTCTTTCTATTTCTTCTGTGTCCAAATTCTGTAAAGAGTCAACCATATGCTAATGTTTCAAAATTATTTTATTTTTTTTGTACTTAAAAATTATTTTTACTCCATTTTGTAGGTATGATGATGATTTTATCCCATTAATTGGACAGTGTGGAAACTTAATCAAATACTAGAACTCTATTTTTTACGTTATTTGTAAACTAATATGGCTAAATCTGTTTTTTTAATCATTTCTTTGTTGACTTTATTTTCTGCTGAAGCACAATCAAACAAGAAAGATACATCATTGAACAAGGATGTTAGTATTGTATTGAAATACAAACCTAATTTGATTGATGCACAAAAAATAGAATCAGTGCCAGTGATTGAAAAACCCATTCCTACACCAAAGTCATACACATACAATGTAGTTCAAAAACAAGTAAATACTGAAAAAATTGTCAACCCTATTCCCGCAGTTGATTTATTTCAAAAAGAAGAATTCAATTACCCATCGAGTTATGTTAAATTAGGTTATGGCAATTTAAACACTCCATTGGCTGAGTTGTATTTTAACAATAAGCAAGATAAAAAATACAGCTATGGAATTCAATACAGATATTTAGAATCAAATTCCAATTACAATAAATCTTTTGCAGATTTTGCAGATCACAATGCCAAAGCATATTTGAGTACCTATTCTGATATTGGAGAATTCGGATTGGTGGCTTCATATAAAACCAATAGATACAATTATTATGGGTTCAATGATACTTTTGATTTGAAAAAAGAGGATTTACAAAGAGTGGTTAAAAACTTTGAAGCGAAAGCATATTTCAACAGTGTTTCTAATAAATCAGATAAAATTAAACACCGTTCTTCTTTTTATTTTAATCAATTTCAATTAGGGAAAAACATTGAGAATGATTACGCTCTAAAGTCTAAAATCTATGGGAATTTTTCAGCATTTAACGACCTTGAAAATGGAGTATTAAGTGCAGAGTTAGGTTTGGATTATACCACATTGAAATCTCCAATTTTTGCGAAAGATCAAAAAAGATTGTTTTTGACCCTCGACCCAAGGTATGATTTCATATACGATGGTTTAAACTTGTCAATAGGGTTTAATTCCACAGTATTGTTCGAAGGCAATGACACAGCTAAACCTTTCTTTAATTTGTATTTAAAAGGAACTTATCCATTGATTGAAGACGTTGCTACTTTGTATGCAGGTATAGACGGTAGATACCATAAACAATCGTTTAAAAACACCATCACTAACAATCCTTACGTCAGTAGTTTTAATTTAACCAATTCATATGAAAATGCGAAGTTATTTGCTGGTTTAACTGCTAAAATTGGGTCAAGTGCAGATGCTGTTTTTGAAATCAATTACACCGATATGTCTAACATGCCTTTATTTATCTCTAAAAACGATTCATTAAATTCTTTTGCAGTAAGAAATGCTCAAATGAATGTGTTGAAGTTTAATGCTGGTTTTAATTACAGTTTCAGTGAAGTAGCAAGGTTAGGTATTTCTGGTAATTTTTACAATTACAGCACCAGCGATAAAATGGTGTTAAATAAAGAATATGAACCCTGGCAATTGCCAACCATCGAAGGAAAATTAAATGCTAAATTTAATATCAAAAACACGGTATATCCACACATAGATTTGGTGGCAATGAGCATGCAAAAACAAAGATCTGGCACCAATGATTCTTCTTTTACAACATCCTTTATCAAACCATTCTACGATGTGTCAGTAGGTATTGATTTCAGATTTAAAAAGAAAATTTCCTTATTTGTACAAGCCAATAATTTAGTAGCAGCTCGTTATAGTCGTTGGTTCAATTACCCTGTTTATGGTTTGAATTATTTGGGAGGATTGAGTTTTATATTCTAAAAATTCAACTCTAATTGAGAAGGGAGTAGCCTAAAAGTTTTTCTGTGGTATTCAGTTATGCCAAATTGTTTAATAGCCTCACGATGGTCAGTGGTAGGATAACCTTTGTTCTTTTTCCATTGGTAATTAGGGTATTTTTCATTCATGTTTTCCATGTATTCATCCCTATGTGTTTTAGCTAAAATAGAAGCTGCTGCTATGCTTAAATATTTGCTGTCGCCTTTTACTATGGTTTTGTGCTTTATGTCTTTGTATTGCTTAAATCTATTTCCATCTACCAATATTGAATTAAATGGCTCTTTAATTGAATCCAATGCTTTGTGCATTGCCAATATTGAAGCATTCAAGATGTTTATTTTATCTATTTCTTGAGCGTTGCAAATCCCTATTGCCCAAGTACAATTGGCTTCTATGGCTTTTCTGAATTCTTTTCTTTTTGCTTCACTGATTTGTTTGGAATCATTAAGTCCATCAATAACCAAATCATGAGGCCAAATTACGGCTGCTGCAAACACTGGTCCAGCCAAACATCCTCTTCCGGCTTCATCACAACCTATTTCAATATCGTTTGGGGATAAAAAAAAGTGCAACATGTATGGATACAAAATTGCACTTTTTCTTTGATTATTAGATTAAATTTATTCTTTTACAATTTTTTGTTGGCTTACCAATTGGTTGTTATGGTATATTTTTAATAAATACAAGCCATTGCTTAAATTTTCAGTATCAATTGTATTGCTTGAATTTGATAATACTAGTTTGCCAGTCATGTCATACATTTCATATTCAATATCAAGTATGGTTTCGATGTTTAATGTGTTATTGAATGGATTAGGATATACTTTGATGTTGCCAATTTCATTGCTATTTACACTTGCAAAATTAGGAACAGTAACACTTTGTGATGTGCTATCTGTACAAGTAGTAAAGTTGGTAGTAGCTAAGCTAACTGTCACATTGGAATTGGTATAAGTTGACATATCTATTATCAAAGAATCTTTTGATGGTCCTGCAATGTTGCCATTGATTCGCCAATTGTATTGAGTATTGTTGTTGTCATCAGCTACAAAAGTGTATGTTTTCCAGTTTCTGCTGTAAGTGAATGTAGCATCTGAAGCAGGATTTAGAGTAAATGTTCCACTTAATTCTTTTTTACATGAATTGATGATTCCTACTCCCTTATATACATCGCCAGAAACCAATCCAGTAAAGTTGAATGTGTTGTTTGTTCCGGAATACTTAAGTACGTTGTTTAAATAAAACTCATAAGTTTGATATAATGGCAACAATGAATAGTTAATTTGATTGTTACACGATGAAATGTTAACACTTACTGAATTATCAATAGGTAAAGTATCGACAGTGTAACCAATTTTTTCTAAAATAGCAGGACAAGTAGGACTTAAACTGTCTTTAATATAGATGTTTAATGTGTCAGATTTGCTAGGATTGAAAGAGAATATGGTGTCGGTCTGATAAGGTTGCCCATTGAAAGATATGCTGTATTTATTCGCTTTATATAAATCTTTTAAAGTAGCGGTTAAGACATTACCCTTGCATACTCTTGATGGAGCACTGATGCTGTATTGTATGTTAGCACAATTTTCTGTTCTTACTGTAAACGAGGTGTCACTGCTACCGCATGGAGCTAGTTGTGTACTTCTTAATGTAATGGTGTAATTTGAACTTGGATTTAATCCACTTATTTCAATTGTAGAATCAGTGGTGCTTTGGTTGAAGTTTACTGCATTTGTTGAGTATTCTAAATAAGTGATGGCATTAGGTTTTTTGAATTTCAAAGAAATAGTAGAAGTAGTTTTAGTTGCTACAATGTTTCTTGGATTCAACGGTTTAACTACAGTTGAAATTAATGTGTTTGAATTGGCACTTCTGCAGCCACTAGTGCTTTTAGCTATTGCATAGATGCTGCTATTGGAATTTGAACTAAAGAAAATGGTTTTGGACTTTGTTCGTCTAAAGATAACTCCATTATTGTACCACAAAATACTGTCGATATCAGTACCTGTAGCAATAAGTGAGTCGCTAATGGTGTTACAATAATCAGCTGAATTTCCTTTTCTACTGATTGCTATTGTTGGTAATGGATTTACATTTAGTCTGAAATTAGCACTGGTTCTGGCGCAACCATTGGTTGTAGAGGTTACAGTTACTTTGTAATTTCCTGTGTCTTTTAAGAAAATGGTTCTAGTAGTTTTTCCATTTGTCCAAAGATAAGTAACATTAGCTAAAGCATTTGCAGAAACTGAAAGAGAATCTCCATTGCAAATGGTAGCAGAAGTGCCATTTAATACACTAGCTGCTGGAGATGATTTTACATTTACCCTAAGGGTATCTGGCACACTGCTACCCAAAGAATTTTTAACCGTTAAAATGGCTAATTGAGTACCTGCGGTGTTAAATGTAACATTAGGGTTTTGTTGGGTGCTGGTGGTAGGAGTAGCACCTGTAAATTTCCAACTATAACTTGTAGTGGAATTAGTTCCAGTTCCCTTCATAGCCGCAACATAACCTTGACAGGTGTTAGAATCTAAGCTACTTGCATCAGCTTTTGGTAATAATGGTGATGGTCCAAATTCAAAAACTTTACCATACACAATATCGCCAGAATTTTGACCGCCATTGTTATCAGTTGCCATGACTACAACGTGGAATTTTACATTTCCTCTGAAAGTGCTCGGAGCCTTCCATGTAAATTGCCATTTAATGCTATCTGCCCCACCATTGGTGTTTCCACTGCTGGTATGTTGTATGTATTCTCTTGTATTTCCAGAGTTTACTTTTGTTACTTTAGCAGATTTGTTGTTGCCACTGATGATATTCAAAGTACCTATTGGTAAATTTCCAATACTAGTTAAAGCTGTGATTTGAAATCCATATTTTACTCTTCCACTTTGTTTGAATGCCACTTCCATTTTGTGAACAGTATCAGGAACGTATCCACCACTAACAAAGTTATTGTTTAATAATAGGTTGTTCAAGTTGGCATTGCTAGTTGTAACAATACTTCCTCCGTGACACGAAGTACAATTTGATTCTCCTGGGTCGTTGGCATATCCTCCACCAGGACCGCTGGCATTATTGATAGCACTAGCAAAAAACAAAGCGATACAGGTGCAAAAACAAATGTAAATTAGGTAATCTTTTCTCATATACTGCGAAATTCGTTTAAACAAAGATAAATTACCCAATTGTCAATTAAATATGACAAGATTTTGACCATAAAATGACAAAATGTGTAAGAAAAATTAGGGTTATTTTTTTCAATTATTTGAAGAATTTAACTCATTAAACAAAGATTAAACCTAAATTTGCAACCTAAATTTTTTTTCTGTGACTAAAATCAAAAACATAACAATAAGAGGAGCAAAAATTCACAATTTAAAAAACATAGATGTTCAAATTCCTGTAGGTAGTTTTACAGTTGTAACAGGCGTTTCAGGAAGTGGTAAAAGCAGTTTGGTGTTTGATACATTGTTTGCCGAAGGTCAAAGAAGATATGTTGAGAGTTTAAGCAGTTATGCACGACAATTCTTGGGGAGAATGAACAAACCTGAAGTTGATTTTATTGAGGGCTTGTCTCCAGCAATAGCCATTGAACAAAAAGTAAACACTAGAAACCCTAGAAGCACTGTCGCTACAAGTACAGAAATTTATGATTATTTAAAATTGTTATTTGCACGTGTTGGTAAAACCATTTCTCCTATAAGTGGCAACATAGTTAAAAGACATACTTTAAACGATGTTATTGATTTTATTATGTCATTAGATGAAAATGAAATGGTGTTTGTGCTGGCTAAATTAGATAAAGATAAAGACCCTAAAGAACAATTAAACTCATACTTAAATCAAGGTTTTTCGCGTGCATTTATTGACGATGAAATGGTAAAAATTGATGACATTGATTTGGAAAAAAACACCAATAAAAAATCAAGCATTTACTTATTGATAGACAGACTCTCTGTTGAAAAAAACTCAGAAGAATTTCTTAATAGAGCTACCGATTCTATTGAGAGTGCGTTTTGGGAAGGCAAAGGAATATGTTATCTTAAATATCAAAATAATTGGGTAGATTTTTCAAACAAATATGAACTTGATAATCTTCAATTTGAAGTTCCAAACGAGGATTTGTTGAGTTTTAATAACCCAATAGGGGCTTGTAAGTTATGCGAAGGTTATGGACAAATTATTGGGATAGATGAGGATTTGGTTATTGCAGACAAAAGTTTAAGTGTTTACGAGGGTTGTGTTCAGCCATGGAAAGGAGAATCCATGAGTGAATGGAAAGATGATTTTGTAAAAAAGGCCATTCATTTTGATTTTCCTATTCACAGGAGTTATTATGATTTAACGGAAGTGGAAAAAGATTTGTTGTGGCAAGGGAATGGCAAAGTGTCTGGCATCAATCAGTTTTTTAAATACATAGAAGAAAAATCATATAAAATTCAATACCGTGTTATGTTGAGCAGGTACCGAGGCAGAACCATCTGTACAGATTGTAAAGGGACTAGATTGAGAAAAGATGCAGCATACATTAAATTGATTGCTACCAATCCAAACAAAAATTTAAAAGAAAAAACGTCTTTACAAGAAGTATTATTAATGACAGTGGATGAGGCACATCGCTATTTTAATGACATAAAATTGTCTGAAAATGATTTTGCAATTGCCGAAAGAATATTGATTGAAATCAAAAATAGATTAACCTTTCTGAATCAAGTAGGATTAGGGTATTTAGGTTTAAATAGATTAAGTAATTCGCTGAGTGGAGGTGAATCCCAACGTATAAATTTAGCGACATCATTAGGGAGCAGCTTAACAGGCAGTATGTATATTTTGGATGAGCCAAGCATAGGATTGCATCCAAGGGATACAAATCAGTTGATTGGGGTATTAAAAAATCTGCAAAAAATTGGAAACACTGTCATTGTTGTAGAGCATGAAGAAGAGATGATGAAAGCAGCTGAGCAGATAGTAGATATTGGTCCTTTGGCAGGTATCAATGGAGGAGAGTTGGTGTTCAGTGGCGATTACAAACACATTATAAAAGATAAAAACAGCTTAACTGGCCAATACTTAAGCGGTGAATTATCTATAGATTTACCTAAAAACAGGCGCAAATGGAAAAACAGCATTGAAGTAATAAGTGCCAGGGAAAATAATTTAAAAAACATCAATGTTTCATTTCCTTTAAATGTTTTGACTTGTGTTACAGGAGTGAGTGGAAGTGGCAAAACAACCTTAATAAAAAGTATTTTTTATCCGTCATTACAAAAAGTATTGGGTCAATACAGCGGTACTAAAACTGGCAAACACGAGAAAATTTCTGGCGACATTCATTTAGTGAAAGAAATAGAGATGATTGATCAAAATCCCATTGGGAAATCCAGTAGGAGTAATCCAGTAACCTACATCAAAGCTTATGACAGTATTCGTGATTTTTATTCTGAATTGCCAATGTCTAAGGTGAATAAACTCAAGCCTTCGCATTTTTCATTTAACGTAGATGGTGGAAGGTGTGATGTGTGTAAAGGTGAAGGCGAAGTGACTATCGAAATGCAGTTTATGGCCGATTTACAATTGCCTTGTGAAAGTTGTAATGGCAAAAGATTCAAAGAAAATATTCTAGAAGTTAAGTACAAGGATAAAAGCATTTCAGATGTGTTGGACATGACTGTGGATGAGGCTATGGATTTTTTCAAAGAAAATCCATCTATAGCCAATAAAATAGAGCCATTACAAAAGGTGGGTTTAGGATATGTTTCTTTGGGACAATCTAGCAATACTCTGAGTGGTGGTGAGGCACAAAGGATAAAATTAGCCTCGTTTTTAGGAAAAGGAAATTCCAAAGACAATCACACTGTATTTATATTTGATGAACCTACTACAGGCTTGCATTTTCACGACATCAAAAAATTGATGTATTGTTTTAATGCATTGATTGAAAAAGGACATACAGTAATCATCATAGAGCACAATGTAGATGTAATAAAATGCGCAGATTGGGTAATAGATTTAGGACCTGAGGGAGGAATAAATGGTGGTGAACTGGTATTTAGCGGAACTCCTGAGGAATTAGTAAAAGACAAAAGAAGTTATACTTCCAAATACTTGAAAGGGAAATTGTAAACTTAAATCGTAGCAATCACCTTTAATTCTATAGCAATAGGAGTGGGCAGGCAATTGATTTCAATGGTGGTTCGGCAAGGAGGATTTTCACCAAAATATTCAGCCCACAATTGATTGTATATTTTAAAATCATCTTTCATGTTGGTTAAAAATACTGTAACATCAATGATGTTGTTCCAACTGCTTCCACTGTCTTCTAAAATGTATTTGATGTTTTGGAACACACTGTGGCATTGTTTAGCAATGTCATAAGAAATGATGTTGCCATTGTCATCCAATTCTACACCTGGTATTTTTTTAGTTCCTCTTTCTCTAGGACCAACACCACTAAGGAACAATAAATTACCTACTTTTTTTGCATGAGGATACAATCCTACTGGTTCTGGAGCTTTACTTGATTCTATGGAATGGTTATCAGACATTTTATTTTTTTGGTTTCGGTTTAGTTGGTGTTGTTGTTTTTTTAGGATTGTTAGATGCAGGTGTAACAACAGTGGTTTCTATTCCTGTATTGAAAATAGTAGCTCCAAAGTTGCTTGTACTTTCTATGTATTGAGTAGCGATTGCAATATGTTTTGAATTGTTGCTAAAACTCACATCTCTAGAATTATTGTTTAAAGAGCCAAAATCAGAAATTAGTTTGCCAGTTTCAATGCTAAATAATTTGCTTATGCCATTGTTGCAAGATCCAGCAATGTACTTGCCATCAGCATTGTATTTTACAGAGGTTACTTTCCATTCAAAACCAGTCATTTTTTTACTTTCTTTCATAGTGCTTAAATCCCAAATGATGATGGTTTTGTCGCTGCTGCCACTAGCCAAAAATTTTCCATCTGGAGATAAATCTAAACTGTTTATATCATCTAAATGACCAGTGATGTCAGCCACTGTTTTGGTGCTTCCTGTTTCTATTTTTTTTATGATACCACCTTTTACTGCGGCATAATAAAATTTGTTATCTCTAGAAAGGACTAAGTCATAAATGGGAGAGCCAACTTTAATTGTTTTATTTTTTTTTGCATCCAATAAGTTGGTAGTTTTGATGTTGCCATCGTAACTAGCAGTAATTAAAGTTTTACCTGAAGGGTCAAGAAATGCAGCACTTACCACTTCTAAATGAACATTTATTGTTTTAACTAATTCAGGGGTGTCTATGTTCCATATTTTTACAGAAAAGTCTTTACTGCAACTAACCAAATATCGGTTGTTTTTATAAAACCACAAATTTGTAACAGCACCTAGGTGACCACTTAAGGTTTTATTGACCACATAATTGCCGTTTGAATCAATGGTGTAAATTAATATGTTGCCGTCCCAACTCCCTGTGGCAAGTATTTTGCCATTGTTTGAGTAACAAACTGATTCAACTTTGCGAGTATGTTCAGTTAATTGTTGTTTGATGGATTGAGAATGAAGAAAGCTACAAAAAGAAATAATAAGGGTAAACAAAATTTTTTTCATTGTATTGAAAATTAATCCGCTAATTTAAGGTATTTATATTTATGGTTGCCCACAGCTTATTGACATTTTTATCAAAACTTTGAGAAAGTAAAAAAATTAAACTGCTGATATTTATGCTAATGAAACTTTATGAAAAGTTTTTAATATTTTATTAAAGTTCGATATCTTTATATTTGTGCAAATATAAATTATAAATTAATGAATAAATTTTACACAATTATGAGAAAATTTTTTCTCAAAGAAATCAAAAAGTCTGAATTTTCTCTCATTGTTATTATTGGATTGATGTGTTATACAGCACAAGCACAACAATCACCATCCGGACAATCAAAAATAATTGTTCCTTCAATTTTATCTGGTTGTGCCATAGACACTATTGAAGTTGAATTGACAAATTTAACTGGAGAATCTTGTCCAAGCATTAGTTCACCACCAACTGCCACTTATGCAATAACTATTCCAGGAGGGTCTGAAATTGAATATGCTTCTGGTTCATTAATTTCTTTTCCTGCTGGCGCTAGTTTTGTTTCATATTCCAGTAAAGTGTTAACTTTTACAGTGCCATTGCCTGCTTTAGGATATACTACTAAGGTTAAATTTGCTGTTTTGCCAACTTGTAATGTTACCTCAATAACGCCATTGCCAGTTTTTGATATTGCAGTGACCTATCCTACAGGAGTAACACCTACTTCTGAATCATGGAAAAGTACAAAAATGAATGTTGGTGTAGGTCAATTATCAGTAGGTCAATTTACTTATGTTAGTACTACAAATCCTGTAGTAGGTTTTAATCAGCAATATGGCTGGAGAAACAGAGTAACTAACTCAGGTTTTGGAACTATTACTGAATTAGAGTATCATGTAGTTTTAGATGATTCAGTTTTTCATTGGTACACCAATGATTTATCAAATATTCACCATTTAGTTTATCAATATACCAATCCTAATACACCAAGTGTTGTAGATGGAATTTATTGGGCAGAAGCTTCTCCATATAATAATGGCGTAATACCAGGGATTACAGTAACCTCAAGTACACTTGGGGGTAAAAGATATTATAAAATAAAATATTCAGGTACTGGATTAGGTAAAACTGACCAAGAATTAAATCCCGGTGAATTTTTAGATTTTTATGGTTTTTTTAGAGGACCCAAAACATGTAATCCTGATCAAGTTGTTAAAGAGTGGTTTACGTATAAGTGCGCATCTGGAGGAACTGCTTGTGCAAGGCCAGATACATTCACTAACATAGTTAAAATATCTGCTGGTATACCTATTATAAGTGCAACTAATACAAGTGTTCAAACTTGGGATGGTTGTCCTGGAAAAACTGGTGCATTTACTTTCAGAAACACTGGAACTCCAATGTCTGGTCGCCCTGAAGTAAGTACTGCTTATGATGTAGATTTAGGAGTTAATTTTGGTGGACTTATTAATATTACTAATTTGACATTTGGTGGAACCACTTTTGCAACTACGCCTGCTACACCAGGCAATGTTAAAAGTGTTTCATGGAAAATTAAAAACACATTAACCACTGATATAGATGGACCAGGTGGTTTACAAGATTTAGATGGAGATGGTTTTTACGATGATTTGAGACCAGGGGATACTGTAAGAGTTACTTTTACATATGCAGTTCCTTGTGATTTGGCATGCGGTGCAGATTTGGATTATAACATGACAGCAGTTAGTTCTTTTACAGATTACTGCGGTAAATTAAATGGAACTGGTGCTTCGCCCATTTATAGATTTGGATTTGCCCAAACAGCACCAGTTTCACAAAAAACTCCTTTGCCAAATTTTGGTACCATGTCTAATTCATTAAAAAGAACAAGAACAGGTGTATTTACATTCAATTACAGACATTATAATGTAGATACCTCACAGGCAATAGTGAAATTAAGAATCAATTACAGCAGCACAATGCAAGTAGTAGAACCTATTCAATTTTTAGGTACAAACATGACATTAGGTCAATTCACTCAAATTGGCTCTGGTTCTATGGATACTGCCAATGGTGCTTATAACAAAAATACCGATAAAGATTCAGCTTTAGAATACACATTAACCAAGGCGGAATTAAGAAAAGTTTTAGATAATGTAGGAGATAGTTTTAAATACACTTTGGTGCATATAGCCTGCGATAGTTTTCAAAAAACTATTGCAAAAGATGGATGGCAATTGACTTTTCAAATCAATAACAATCCATGCCCTGGTCCTACTGCTCCTCCATGTGCTTTGGATTTAGCTTGTAATAAGTCTTTTGCTTACCAAGTAACACAAGGATGTGGTTCAAAACCATGTTATACCACTGTCGATTCGATATATAGAACAAGCCCAAAAGGTTTTACATCCGAAGAACAAACAACTGGCGCTAATCCTACACCTGCAGGTACAACTAAATTTTACGAAGGTGATACAATGACTTTTTTGAGAACAACTCAATTAAATGCTAATTATCCATTTATGGAAAGGATAGGAGATAATTTATTGCATGTTAATAATTGGAACTTCTTAAGTTTCTTTTCATTTTCCTATAATAAAAATCCAGGTTCTTTATTTGATTTAAACAAATCTCCTTATCATTTCATACCTGATATTAGTAGGTTGAGAGTTAAAGATACAGTAACTAATACATACATTGCCGATGTGCCTCTAAAGTACAGCCATTTTTACAATTGGGATGGAGGGTTTAATAACGATAAAAAACCTGATGGTGGTGCAAAATACGAAGGGGATAATCAAACTGATGATCCAATTAATTATGGTTCTGCAACTGATTTAAACTCTGTTTTTGGAAAAGGACTAGGTGATTATTGGGATTTTCATAACAGTTGGACACTAGATGGTGCAGCTGGGCCATGGGGTGATAGAAGATATAGGACATACACACCTTATCCTGTGTATTATTGGGCTATGATGAATGATGCTGAAACCAGAGTTTCAGAATCGTATTATTTGTATTTTGAAAGAGCACTTGTTGATGCTGGTATTTCTTTTGAACCAGGTTATAGCAGATATGTTTATGAAATTGAAACAAAATGGAGAGTGAATCCTGATTTTCCACACAACAATGTAGCTGATATGCTTGAAAAAGGCGGAATTCAAAGGAATGGAAATGGTGTATCCGTTATCCCTGGAACATATATGTCTAGTTGTAGTACACCTCAAGCTATAGCTACTACAGTAACCAAAGAAATGCAAGTAGAAGGAGGAGGAGCTACTTATGCTACTGCCTGCGACTTAAAAGTATGCAACAGTTTATTCTTAAAAGCAACTACTGGTGATTATTTCCCAAGTGAAGTTCGAATTCCTTTTAAATTGGATTCAGTAACCATGGATTTACCTGCAGAATACCACACTACTGGTGCTACTACTTTGGCTGGTAGTAATGGTGGTCCAACTAACTCTATTCAAAAAACAGGTACAAGTTCTGCTGGAGGTTTAACAGGTCATATTGTTTATACTAACAATACAACAAACAGCGGAACATCTTATACTGATTTCCCAAGGGTAAGTGATGCTGATGGTGGGCAAACCGCATGGAGCATCTGTGATTCATTAAGCAATAACACAACAGATAACTTTGTAACTGAAACTTATAAAATTCCTGTTAAATATTATTTGAGAGATGAATTTGGAGTAAGCACCGTGTTAATAGATACTTTCTCATTAACTGAATCAACTCCTGCTATCACTTTAGCCCCTTTAGGTGGGTCAATTAAAATAGATGATGGAGGAGCTTGTTCTAATTCTTACATGGATGTTTTAGTGTCTAACAATACTATTTATGCAGCATCTAATGTGTTTATTTCAGTAGTTAGTAACACCAATACTAAAGTAAAATATGTTGAAGATATTGGGCCTGCTGAAGACCCTATTGTTGCTGCAGATACTAATTTTTATGGACAGAATTTATATGTTGAATTAGGTGGTATGAAAGCTGGAGGTAGAAGGGTAGTTAGAGTATATTTTAACACTACTTTATGTTCTGATAGTTTGAAAATTCTTTCAAACTTTGGATGTAATTATCCTGCCTCTAATCAACCAGAATACCCTAGTACTACTATTGATAGTGCCTACATTTCATTTACTGCTAATTCTCCTTATTTATTAAGTGCCCCCCTTGGAGGGAATATTAGTGTCACAAATTTATGTGATGTAAAGAAAGTTGAAATTGAAATAAGAAATGCTAGCAATGTGAATGTAACAAATATTCTTGCTGGTTTTAAATTGCCACCAAATGCCACTTATGTTGCTGGCTCAGCCCAAATTGCATATCCATCTACTACTTATGTGAATGCACCTACTGTAACCACTTCAGGTACTGATTCCATTACAATCAATATAAGTTCAGATTTAAATTTAGCTGTTGCTTGTGGTTTGCCAGGTATTGATGATGCATCTAATTCTCCTAATGCTAATGTAGTGAAAGTGAGATTTAATGTTGACTTTAATGCATGTCCTACTGGTACTTCTAATTCTGTGTTTTATAACATTTCTGGAACAAATTTTTGTGGATTAACTACATTAACTTCTGGAGTTCAAAACTTTGTTTATTTAGGTTCTGCAGTAGGAGCAACACAATATTCATGTAAAGCTTTAAAAAGTTCAGATATTGCAGTTTGTGCAATCAAAGGTGAAACTCAAAATGTGAAAGATAGATTAGTAATAAAAAACATTAGCGGTGCTACTTCAGTCTCTGGAGATACAATGGAAATATCAATAGGTTTAGATACTTCAAGACTTGCAGTATCTAATTTTACAACAATTGCTCCATGGAATAACCCTATTGAAACAACAAATGCTCAAGGTAGAAAAGTAGTGAAATTTGCTATCCCAGCTGGTATAGCATTAAATGATTCATTAATCATTGAACTCAGATACGATTTAAAACCCAAAGTTGATAATATTTGTAACAATCCATCAGCAACTTGCCCCGATATTGCTCATAGTGTTTCATTTTATTCAGTACCTGTTATAGTTTGTGCATCAAAGGGATTATCATGTAATGGTGTTGGTAAATTATCTAAAGGTACTGGATTCGTACCCCGCGATTTAAAATGTTGCGCTGAACTTGGAAATTATGTTTGGTTAGATGATGATAAAGATGGAATTCAAGATGCCAATGAAGTAGGTGTTGCTGGTGTAACAGTGACATTATATGATTCATTAGGTTCTGTAATTGCAAGTACTGTTACAGATGCTTATGGTAAATATTTATTCCCTAATTTAATCCCTGGCAGTTACAGTGTTCAATTTACACCACCTGCTAATTACGAATTCACTACTCAAACTACAGGAACTGCTACTGGTAGTGATGTTAATCCTACAAGTGGTAGAACTCCATTATTAAGATTGAATGAAGGAAACAGCAATATGACTTTAGATGCTGGTTTAATTCAAGCAGCTCCTATCGGTCAAAATGTTGGAGATTATGTATGGTACGACTCTGATAAAGATGGAATACAAGATGCTGGTGAAGATGGAATTGCTGGAATAACAGTTACGCTGTATGATAATTCTGGAAATGTTATTGGAACTACTATAACAGATGTGAATGGAAAATACAATTTCCCTAATGTGCCTGCTGGTACTTATACTGTTGGATTTACTCCTCCAGTAGGATTTGTAGGAACTACTCAAACTTCAGCTACAAATGATGGTAGTGATATGAGTCCTACAACATTTAAAACGGCTTCATTTACTGTAACAGCTGGAACAGATAGAACTGATATAGATGCTGGATTCTATCAACAAGATGAAGCTAAAGCAGCACTTGGAAATTTAGTATGGAATGATTTAGATAACGATGGTATTCAAGATGCTGGCGAATCAGGTGTAGCAGGTGTTACTGTCACATTGTATGACAATGGAGGCTCTCCAATTAAATCTGTATTGACAGATGCCTATGGAAATTATGTATTTAATGATTTAGCACCTGGAACTTACAGTGTTGGGTTCAGTAATTTCCCAAGTGGATTTACTTTGTCTCCTCAAAATACAGGAGGTACTGCAAGTGATAGCATGGATAGTGATGCTAATACTGGAACAGGAAGAACCGGAAATTATACTTTAGTTGCTGGAGAAAGAAACATGAGTGTTGACGCAGGTATTTACAATGCAACTAACACTTATACTCTAGGTAATTATGTGTGGTTGGATTCAGATAAAGATGGTGTTCAAGACCCTACTGAAGCAGGTGTTGCAGGTGTGATGGTGATTCTTAAAAATTCATCTGGAGTTCCTATCGATACAACCTATACTGATAAAGATGGTAAATATTTATTTACTAATTTAGCTGCAGGTGATTACAGTGTTCAAGTTAAAAATTATCCAAATGGATTAAATATAACAACTAAAGATTCACCATCTGGTACAGATGCTACAGATAGTGACGCTGATGCCAGTGGTTCAACAGGAACAGTTACACTTAATGGTGGAAATCCTAATGACATGACACTTGATATTGGATTACAACCTGCACCAAGCAATTCTTATACAGCCTCTTTAGGTAATAGATTGTGGTATGATGGTGATGCTGATGGTATTCAAGATGACGGTGAACCAGGCATACCTGGTACTAAGGTGTATTTATTTGCTGCCGATGGTGTAACTAAGTTAGATAGTACTGTTACTGATGCCAAAGGAGAGTACATTTTTACTGGATTAGCTGCCAACAGTTATATAGTTGGAGCAGTAGTTCCTTCTGGTTATACATTAAGTACTAAAGGTGCTGGAACTGATGCAAGCATTGATAACAATGGTAATCCAATATCAGGAGGTATAACCAAGTCTGATGTAGTGAGCTTATCAAATGGTGAAGAAAATTTATCTATTGATTTTGGTATAAGCAAAGCTAGTGCATTAATAGTTGGAAATAAAGTTTGGTTAGATACTGATCAAGACGGAATACAAGATGCAGGAGAAGATGGAGTGCCAAATATTGGCGTAAGATTAATTGATAAATTAGGCAATGTAGTGGGAACAACTGTTACAGACGCCAATGGCAATTATTTATTTGTAGATGTACCTGCTGGAAGTGGATACAAAATTCAATTTACTAATTTGCCTCCAGGTTATGTCTTTACAACTAAAGATACTAGCATTGCTTCTAATACAACCGATAGCGATCCATCTAAACTTTCTGGTTATACAGATACTTTTAGCGTCACATCAGCTTATACATGGTCAACGAACGATTCAGACCCTCAATTAAGTTATGATGCAGGAATTTATCCAAACACTGTAGCTGCTGTTAAAGGAACTTATTGGGTAGATGCAAATGGTGATGGTGTTCAAGATGCTGGAGAATCAGGTATCCCAGGAATGAGAGTAACTTTATACGATGGTTCTGGTAATCCAGTAGCAAGTGTCATTACCGATGCAGATGGAAATTATTTATTTCCGAATGTAACACCTGGTAATGGTTATACTGTAGGATTTGAAGCCCCTCCAGCTGGTACTACAATGACACAACAAAACACACCAGGAACTATTGCTGGTGCAAGTAATTCGGATGCTGATCCAACAACACGCAGAACTGCTCCATTTAATTTAGTGGCTGGTCAAATTCAACCTGATGTTGATGCTGGTGTTGAAACTCCAATTTTGGGATCAATAGGAGATAAAATATGGTTTGATGCCGATTCAGATGGGCAACAAGATGCTTCAGAACCAGGGGTTCCAGGAGTTGTTCTTGAATTATTAGATAATTTAGGCAATGTCATAGCAACAGCAGTAACAGATGCGAATGGAAATTATTTATTTAGTAATTTGCCAGCAGGTACTTATAGCATTAGAGCTGCTTACCTTCCTCCATATTTTGATTTAACAAAAAGCAACATTGGTGCTGATGGTACTGATAGCGATATCAATGAGTATACAAACACTACAGGTACTATTACTCTTGCAGAAGGAGAAAACCGTAGAGACATAGACGGAGGATTAGTAGCTGAAAAAGCTGAACTTGGTAATTTTGTATGGTTAGATGATGACAAAGATGGAGTTCAAGATGCAGGAGAGCCTGGGGTAGCTGGTGTTAATATAGATTTATATACCAACGGACCTGATGGAGTTGCTGGAAATTCTGATGATGTTTTTGTAGGAACTACCAAAACAGATGCTTATGGTTTCTATCAATTTAAGGAATTAACTCCAGGTAATTACAACCTTAAAATTACTCCTCCAATCAATTATGAATTAACTACTCAAACAAATACAATAGATAGTTTGAATGGAGCTGCAACTAATACTTTAGGCAGTGACTTCAATTCATCTACTAACAGAACATATTCTATCAATTTAACTCCAGGAGAATCTGAACAAAGAGTAGATGCTGGATTGATATACAGTGAGCCTCAAACAGCTAGTATAGGCGACAGAGTGTGGTTTGATGCTGATAACGATGGTGTTCAAGATGCAACAGAATCTGGTTTAGCTGGAGTAACTGTTACTTTGTACAATTCATCAGGAGTTCCTGTAGCAACAACAATTACCGATGCTAATGGAAATTATTTATTTGATGAATTAACTCCAGGTAATTATACCATTGGAGTAACATTGCCAATGGGTACTAAAATATCTCCACAAAATGCAACAGGTGACAACGAAGACAGTGATTTAAATCCTTCTACTGGAAGGACATCTACAATTACACTTGCGGCTAATCAAGCAATTAGAAATATTGATATTGGTATAGCACCAACAATAAATTCTAATGCTAGTTTAGGTGATAAAGTATGGTACGATTTAAATCAAGATGGAATTCAAGATGCTGGTGAAATTGGAGTGCCAGGAGTAACTGTTGAATTGTATGACGAATACAATGTTTTACAAGGAACAACAACTACCGATGCGTTCGGAAATTACATGTTTACCGATTTGATTCCAGATTATTATAAAGTAAGATTTATACCACCTAGTGGTTATGTATTTAGTCCTAAAAATTCAACAGCTGATGTTTTCCTTGGTAGCGATGCCGATGTAACAACAGGATACACAGGTGATGTAGTATTGCCTCCGGGTGCAAGATTCATGGGAATAGATGCTGGTATTTACCAATCCTCTCCAGCGGGTTCTGCTCAATTAGGAGATAAAGTATGGTACGATAAAGATGCAGATGGTTTTAAAGATTCTGACGAAGGTGGAGTTGCAGGTATTACAGTAACATTGTACAATTCTTCAAATGTTGCAATTGGAACTACTACTACAGATATCAATGGAAATTATAAATTCATTAATTTACCTGCTGGTACGTACAGTGTAGGATTTAGTAACATACCAGATGATTATGGAATAACAACACAGACAACTGGTACTTCAAGTGGAAGTGATGCTAACCCTTCTACAGGAAGAACTCCGACAGTAACTTTGTCAAATGGTCAAATATTTAATGATTTAGACATGGGGTTAACTCAAGGTCAATCAGCTGGATTGGCTTCATTAGGAAACAAAGTTTGGAATGATGTTGACCAAGATGGCATACAAGATGCAGGTGAAGTTGGTGTTCCTGGAATTGTAGTGTATTTAAATAAAGATTTAAATGGAGATGGCGATGTGTCAGACCCAGGTGAATCACGTGTAGATTCTACAATTACTAATGGAACTGGAAATTATATTTTCGAAGGATTAAGCGCAGGTAGTTATCAAGTAGAATTCAAAGGCTCTTCAATTCCTTCAGGATTTACTACAACTACTGCTAATTCAGGTGGAAATGATGAAATTGACAGCGATGGAACTCTATCTGGTTCAAATTACATCACTTCTGTTGTAGCCCTTAAAACAGGAGAAGACAACATGAGTTTAGATTTAGGAATTTACGTTAATAATCCTGCATTGGGTAGCATTGGTAATTTTGTATGGATTGATTCAGATGGAGATGGTGTTCAAGATCCAGGAGAACAAGGATTGCCAGGTGTTCAAGTTACCTTATATGATGCGTCTGGTAATGCTATTAAGGTAGTGACTACAGATGCCAATGGAGCTTATTTATTTGATGGGCTACCTGCAGGGGATTATTCTGTTGGAATTGGCAACATACCTAATGGCTTCACAAGTTCGCCTGTTGGTGGTGGAACTGCTTCTACTGACAGTGATTTTGATCCTACTTCAAAAAGAACTGGTACTATATCATTAACTGCAGGACAAGATTTATTGACTGTAGATGCTGGATTAGTTCCTTCTAAAGCTGCCTTAGGAAATTATGTCTGGAGAGATAACGATGCTGATGGTGTTCAAGATGTAGGAGAGCCTGGTGTACCAGGTGTTACAGTGATATTGTATGATGCATCAAATAATCCTGTTGCTTCAACAATGACAGACGCAGACGGTTTCTATATGTTTACTAACCTCGATCCAGGAACTTACACAGTTGGATTCAGTACAATACCTTCAGGGCTTAACTTTACTTTAAAAGATGCTGGTGGTAATGATAATACAGACAGTGATGTCAATCCATTAACTGGAAAATCATCATCTGTTACATTGTCTGCTGGACAAGTAAATTTATCTTTAGATGCAGGATTAGTGCCAGCTAATCTAGAAGTAGGTAACTATGTTTGGTTAGATGAGGACAATGATGGAAACCAAGACCTTACTGAAAAAGGGATAGGTGGTGTAGTTGTGAAAATGTTCAGTACTGGTCCTGATGGTGTAATTGGCGGTGGTGATGATGTATTATTAGCTACAACTATTACTAACGGAGAAGGGGCTTATTTATTTACTAATGTTGCTCCAGGTAATGTGTATTTTGAATTCTCTAACTCTATTCAAGGTTATCCTTTTACAACTCAAAATGCAGTTGGAGATGCAGTTGATAGCGATGTTAACTCACTTGGTTTAACAGGCGTATATACTTTGTCTACGGCAAATAACTACACAATTGATGCTGGAGTATTTGGCTCTATTGCGGCTTTACCACTTGAATATGTTTTCAATGCTAATAAATTGAATAACACCTCGGTATTGGATTTGAAAGTGTTGAATATTTCTACACCTTTATTGGGTTACGAAGTATATAAATCTATAGATGGAGTTGATTACCAAAAAATAGGGTTTGTTAAATTTGATGGAAGTTATGACATTAAATTTATTGATGAAAACCCAGTAATTGGCAATAATTTCTATAAATTCAATATAGTGTCTTCTACTAACCAATTGATGACTTATGTTAGAGTTGTTAATTTCAGTAAAATTGATAACAAAAACATTAGCTTATATCCAAATCCAACCAATGGAAATGTTCAGGTTAATTCTTTTGGTATTGTAGGTGAGAAAGTAGAGATTGAAGTGACAGACATCAATGGTAAAGTTGTTTTATCTAAATTGATTTCTAATTTTATTGGAACAGAAATCATTAACTTATCTGATTTTGCAAATGGAACATATCAAATTAAAGTAAAATCACAATCCATTATTTATACTGAAAAAGTGGTATTGATAGACTAATTTTATAAATACTATTTAATTTAAAAAGGGCAAATTCTTTAAGAGTTTGCCTTTTTTATTTGCTTAAAAATGAATTGATTGTTAAAAAAATAGTCAAGTTGAACAATATATTATTACTTTTGTATAAAATATACTACATTTTATGCAAAAAAATTACAAAACCATAAAGGTTATTTTTATGTTATTAGTTGGTCTGTTTTCAAACCAATTAAAATCACAGATTACACTAACCGATTCAATGAGCAATGTAAGGGTTTGTTTTACACCAGAGGTGAATAAACTTTCCTTTAATGTCGTTACTGGAGGAACTGGAAGTTATGCTGAAGTTCAAATGCCTACAGGATTTACATTCGAAGGCTTTGTCAATGGAAGCAATACCAATGGGGGAACAGTAACCTATTCTGGGTTATTCAGTGGTTACCATAGATTTGCCATTAGCAATACAACAGCAGGAGCAACAGTTGTTGTGAGATTTAAACAAATGGCACGTTGTGGTGCTGGAACAACGAGTTTTACAACCTCTAACAATGTTAGGTTCTTTAATGGGACTAGTTCTACTAATTTTACTAGTTCATCTTTTAATGGCTCAGCCCCAAGTTTGAGTATTACTGGCATCACTAACACTCCTAGTTCGGTTACTGTAGGCACAAGCGTTACTAGAAAATTCACTATAACAAATGGAGGTTTTGGTCCAACTACCGATTTCTTAATTTTAGATAAATACACTTCTGGACAAATCACAATCAATACTTCAAGTTTTGTTATTAATCCGGATTCAGCATTTTCTTACAATGTTCCAGTTGCAAACATTACAACTTCAGGTGATTCAATTAAAGTGACTTTTTTAAAAGCTCTTATAAGTGATGCAGGAATTGGAAATGATGATTCTATATTTGCCAATACAGAAACTTTTGATTTGCAATATACTTTAGTGTCCAATACTTGTGCTGTTCCAACTTTAACTAGCCAATTATTAGCTTCATGGAGATGCCCTAACAATGCACGTTGTGATTGGTTTGTTGTAAATACAGGATTATCAACTTTTGGACCAGCATTGCCAAATATTATACAATTAAGTTCAAGACAGAGAAAATTTGACTGCTTTGATGGTACTACAATTTGGAGAGATACATTGGTGTTAAAAAATAATTCAACTGGAGCAGCAACAAACATCGTAATGAATGCAGGAGGGACCAGAGGTGCTAACTTTAGAGCAGATTTGCCAGGAGCCTATTTAGACACAGCCAGTTTTAAAGTGAGAATAGGTAAAAATGGTATTCCATTTAAACCTTCATATACTGTTATTTCTAATTTAACATCAACATATACAGGTTGTTCTTTTACTGGTCGTCCAAACCAAATACAATTTACTATACCTTATCTTTCAGGGGGTGATACTATTTATATAATAATGGGACAAGTGCAATGTAATTATACCAGACCTTGTGTTATCAACCAGTCACATTCAGAAATTAATTATTTCAATGGTTTAGGTATAAATTTTACTTATAAAAATGCATGTGGTAATGCTACTTTTGATGGAGGATGGATGGATGCTCAAACATATAGAGATCACTACCTTGATTTATCTAATTCTGGGCCACTTTCAATTGGAGATGGTGAAACCAAAGACCTTTCATTAGATATTGGTTATCTTAGCCCAAGTTCTCCTCAATATTTATTATTTGGCAATAGAGCGTATAGAGAAATCGCTATTACGTTGCCTAATGTTATACAATACGATTCTACAACGTCATACCCAGTATATTTTGATCATCCAACAAATGGAACTTTATATCCTTATTATCGCAGTGCTAATGGAGACACTTTTAAATTTAGAATTAATAATAATTTTTATTATTTGGGGACTAGATTTCATGCTAAAGTAAAAGGTGTATGCGATGGAGTAACTTGTTCTGGTATTTTACAATATAAAATTCAATTCTCCATTAACCCAGATACAACTGGATGTAGCATTGAAAACACTGAGGTGTGTTTACAATATCCTATAGCTTGGACTAGCAGTTGTATATCATGCTGTCCTAAAGGGATGGTTAATTTAAAATATTCTCTCAATAGATTAAATATAGGCCTAGCTGATGATAATGACGATGGAATTGTTTCAGGAAGTTTGAATAAAAGTTTAATGAATTTAAAACGAGCTATAGCTACTGATACAGTAGAGTTTTTGCACAAGTTTTATTTAAAGACAGATGGTACTGACCCAAGTTGGGAATATGTTCGAAGCATTATGCAAGTTTCTAATGTTTCTCATTTTAGTGTAATTTCAGATTCAGTTTTTGTAGATAGATTATCAGGGTCTGATTCTACTTTTGCAATGACTGCTACTAACAATGGATCAGATAAGTTCATTTCTGACATTAGTTTTATGCCTGCTTTTCAACAGGGTGATACTATTACTGTTAAATTGAAATTGAGAATAATCGTAAATTCTGATGCTAATGTTATTAGTTTTAATACCCCTGCAGATGGTGCAGCTTCAAATAGTTCAACTTTTGTTCCAGGCTATGCTTGTGGTAGTTTTATTGATAAATTAGAAATGTTTGGTGTTGATGCCTTTGGTTATACTTCTGGAGCATACACTTCCAATGGATGTCAACAAATTGGAGTTTATAATGGGTTTTATTCAAGAATTGGCCCAGGAGCTGGTACCTATTCTAATTTTAGATTTCCTTATGAAATAAGAAGGTTAAGTTATCCTAAAGTGCTTAAAACAACAATACCTCCTAATTGGACAGTAGACAGTGTTGAACTATGGACATGGAATTACCCAAATCAGGCCCATGGCTCTACATATCCTACAGGTTTAAATTTGCCTTTTACTGTGTCTGGTGATACAGTAACATACAGAGTAGGGCAATTGTTTCAGCCGGAAGGGGGGTTGTTACAAGTGCCAGATGAAGGACATTATATGTATTGTTATATGAGATTGTCACCTTCTTGTAAAACAACATCTGGAGCAATTTCATACAATGTGACTCAAGATAGTTTTTTGATGTATCAAGCACCTATCACTGCCTCAGATAATCCAATTGGGGGTTCAACTTATCAGTTAAATTATTCTTCTTTTCAAAATTTCCATCCTAATATAATCTTATCAAGCAGTACACCAATTTCTACAGCATATACAAAATCTGTTTCTTGGCCATTATCAATTAATAACTTAACATCATTTGCCGCAAATAATAATTGGCTTTATATTGTTAAGCCTTCAGGACTTACATTAATTGATAGTGTAAAAGAGGGCAGTACTTTAATTGTACCTGATGCTAATGGGTTTTATAGATATGGGGTTTTATCTGATGGAGGGACAAGAAATTTTACTGTTTATGGTAAATCTACAGCTTGCAATTTTGATAGTATATTAGTCTATCCAGGGTGGAGTTGTAACGAAGTTTATCCATTAACATTTAGTGCTGCGACATGTGGTCGTCCTCCATTGCCTTTGTATGTTCAACCGCAACCAGCTGCCATTCAAACTCAAATTACTGCTTTGAGCACAACACCAAGTGATCCTAGCAATGCATCAAGCGCAGATTGGGGCACAAGTACAGTGACTAATTGTCAAGCTTTTCCAGCTGAATTAGAAATTCAAAGCACTCAGCCTGGTACTATTTTCAATGTGAAAGAATTGGCTTTGTTGCCTTTCAATGCTGGAAATTCTGGAGTTGATTTATTAATGGATTCAGTATATGTTGAATATCCAATTGGAACTACTCCACGTAAAGCTGGCTTTATTGGTAGAGCTTTGATGAATAGTACTGTATCAACTGGTAGCATGGAATTGGATTTGCAAAAATTAGATAGCATTAATTTCAATGCAAATAAAGGATTGCCAGGTACAGGACTTGGAACTGCAACTACTCGAAGAGTTATAATTCGATGGAAAATGAAAACCAATTGTAACATCATCAGTGGAACTCAGTGGAATGCAAGGCAAAAAGCAAATGCACCTTGCGGAAGTGTTGCTATTGGAGATAATACCATTACTTCAGGTTATCCAGTGGAAATTGCAGGCATTGTTAAGCCATATTCTGTAACTACTACCTTAGTTCCTAAAGTAGGAGGTTGTAGCAGTGGAAATTGTGATACTACTATCTTAAGAATTCAAAAAATTGGAGCATCTGTTTCCACTAATGACAGTGTATTTGTAAAATTACCTGCTACACTATCATTAGGAACTATTTATTGTTTAGGAGTTAATTGTCCTGGTGGAGCAAGTGGTGTTATTCCAACTTCAAGTATAAGATCATCTGTATTGGCTGGTGAAAAAACTTATACTTTTGAAGTGCCATCTGATTTTGATAACAACAACGATACTTTACACTTTAAAATTCAAGCATTTGACCCGAACAAAGCAAGTTGTGGAACTTCATCTACAATGGAAGCTGGTATTAAAATTCCAGTAGCATTAACTTGTTTAGGCTCTCCTTGTCCAGGTTCTAATGCTAGCCTTGGTAGCGGAAGTGGCTCATTCAATGTTAATAAGCCAGTAATAGTGTTCTCTTCATATACTGGACAAAGCAATCCACCTTATACTGGACCAACATTTAGTTATTCATATACTTTGGATGTAATGAATTCTGGCCAAATAAAAACAAATAATAACATGGTATTCAAAACGTTCTTTGATAGAAATGACAATGGAACTTATGAGCCACTATTAGATAGTTTAGCAGATACTTATATTTTGCCTACTTCTATTGATACTGGTGCAACTTCTACAATCAACAGAACTTTCAGTGGCAGTACTTTCCCTAGCCAATACCGACCAATGTTTACTATCATTGATACTGCATCTTCTAACAATTGCATGTGTTCACCAATAGTTCAAAGTAATATGTTCTTTGGATTGCCTATTGAAATTGTGAATTTTAATAGCTCCCCAGTTGAATGTTCTAATGAATTGAAATGGCAAGCAACTTTATCTAATGGCGATGTGGTATTTAATATAGAAAGAAGTACAGATGGGATAAGATGGATGAATGTTCAAACCATTAAATCTAAAGGAAGTAATAGCCTTCAATCTTTTGTTTATATAGATGCAATACCTGGAACAAAAAATTTCTATAGAGTTAAACAAGTTTCAACAACTGGAAAGGTAAATTACAGTGAAATTTTAGCTGTAAATTCCCCTTGTTTAAGTCAAGCGGGTGTTATGAGTTTGCAACCAAACCCAATTCAATCAGGAAATTTATTTGTCAATATCCTATCCATAGAAAATGAAACAACAGAAATCCAAATTTTGGACATCTCTGGAAAGGTCGTATATTCTCAAAATGAAAATTTAATTGAAGGAGCAAATATCATTCAATTGCCATTTGATTCTTTTGCAGCAGGTGTTTACACCATTCAAGCAAAAGTAAATGGGGTAGTACAATCAGGTAAAGTTGTGAAAGTTAACTAATCATATTCTTAGTTTATATAAAAGGGGGGTAGCCCCCTTTTTTAATTAATAAGTAACTTTTAAATTCAAATTTTAGGCTATTTCAAAAATTAGCTAAATTTTTGTCAATAAATTTAAAAGCTAGAAATTATTTCGCTACTTTTGTAAAAAAAATCTACTTTTTTAAACAATATTAAAAGAATTATATGAAAATAAAATTTACAAAATTATTAGTTCTCTTTTTCTTTGCATTTTTGCCTATTTTAAATTATGCAGTAACAGTTACAGACAGTGCCGCAGCCAGTAATGTTCAAGTTTGTTTAAAGAAGGAATTGGTGAGATTGCAATTCAGTGTAGGAAGTACAGGTACTACAGGAAGTTATTTGGATATAAAACTACCTGTTGGTTTTATTTGGGAAGGCATTGCCTATGGACCAATAGTTGCTGGAGGAAGTGGAAGCAACTCGATAACCTATGCTGGTGTTGTTGCTGGCAAGCATCGAATTACATTTGGAAGCAGCACTGCATTACAAACGATAAAACTTGGATTTTGGCAAAAAGCAAATTGTAATGCTGGAACAAGTTCATTTACTGTTCAGGATAGTTTATACTTTTATGAAGGTGCAGGCTCAATGAATTTAAGTGCTACTAATTTATTCAATGGGACAGCTCCTAGTTTGAGTATTACTGATATTTCTCATACTCCTACTACGGCTACAATAGGGTCCAATATCGCTCGTAAATATAAAGTAACTAATGGCGGATTTGGTTCTACATCCAATTTTATAGTGTTAGATAAATTCAGTATTGGTGGTGAATACACCATCAATACATCTTCATTCTATATCAATCCAAGTGGAGTCAATTACAATGTCCCTGCTGGAAACATTTCTACTGTAAATGATTCTATTATTATTTCTTTTGATGCAACTTTAATACAACAAATTGGGAACTTAGATACTTTGTTTTCTAATGGGGAAAATTTTGAATTGGAATATGATTTTACAGTCAATACTTGTTTAGTGGCAACCATCTCTTCTGAATTGATTACAGCTTGGCGTTGTTCGCAATACAGCCGTTGCACGTATTATGGTGTAAATACTGGAATTTCAACCTATGGACCAGCTTTACCTGACATCGTTGCTATGCCCCATTTACTCAGGAAAATAGAGTGTTATGATGGAACAACAGTATGGCGAGATACTTTCAGACTAAGAAACGCAGGAGGACCTGCAACAGTTTTAAATTTTGATGCTACCGCAGCTTACTATTCTTCAAGTAGCCGTCCTGATTTAGGAGGAGCCTACATGGATACTGCAAGTTTTAAAGTGAAAATTGGCAAAAATGGGACTTGGTTTAAACCATCATATACTGTGATTCAATCCATCTCTACTAACTATGCAGGTATAGGATGTAATTTCTTAGGAAGTCCTGCTCAAATACGATATACCATTCCAAATTTAGGTGCTGGAGATACACTTTATACTATCTTAGGTCAAGTGTTGTGTAATACTCAAATGCCTTGTAAAGTCAATGTAGCAATTACAAACATCAATAGCATTGGTGGAACTGCATTGGATTTTAATTACAGAAATGCCTGTGGCAATGCTTTGTTCCCAGGTTTTTGGACAGTAGCTCGTCCATTCAGGCACCAAGAAACAGGACTTGAAAAAACTGGTCCAGGTTCTATAGGAGATACTGAATCTAAAGATTTGAGTTTTGATATGAATGCTTATCCAACATCCAATGGATATAGTAATTTTTTAAATCAACAAAGAGCCAATGTTCAAGTTAAAATCACTTTGCCTAATGTCATTGTTTTAGATCCTGCCTATACTCAACCAGTTTATCTCAGATACAACAGTATTGATTATTACCCACATACAGTAAGTGTTAGCGGTTATGTTACTACCATGACTTTTTCTGCTAACAATCCTTGGGGTAATTTAGGAACCGAATTGCATATAAAAGTGAAAGGAGTATGTGATGGTGTAACTTGTTCTGGAATATTACAATATCAGGTGGAAATGGATGTGATTGCAGATAGTACTAATTGCACCAATAGAAACAGGTGGTTTTGTGCAAATTATCCAATTGCATGGACTACCAGTTGTGTACCTTGTTGTCCTAAAGGCATTATAAACAAAGCCTATAGTTTAACTAGAATTAATTTTGGTCAGCCTGACCATG
The DNA here is from genome assembly GCA_964450355.1 of uncultured Flavobacteriaceae bacterium. GTDB lineage: Bacteria > Bacteroidota > Bacteroidia > NS11-12g > UBA955 > CAYVDH01. The sequence goes on along the minus strand of CAYVDH010000003.1, from coordinate 21,760 downwards.
ACAATAACTCAATACCATCAGGTACATTAGACAAATCGTTATTGAAATTAAAACGCACCATCCCTGGAGATACTATAGAAGTTTTACATAAATTCTATGTTCAAACAGAAGCTCCAAGTTTTACACAGTTTGAATACATTAGAAGCATCATGAATGTAAGTAGTACAACGTATTACAATGTCATTTCTGATTCTGTGTTTATAGATAGGACATCCGGTACAGATACAATTTTTAGCATGACACCTAATGCTAGCGGTGCTAATTTTACATCCGATATAAGTTTTGCTGGGCCTTATTTTCAAGGTGATACCATCACCATTAAGTTAAAGCTTAGGGTCATCCAAAATCCAGTTGGTGGTACCATTTCATATAATTCTCAAGTCAATGGTGGTGCTTCAAGAGATAATTTTGCAACTTCATTTATTTGTGGTGCATTTATAGACGACCAATCCATTTATGGAATAGATAATTTTGCTTATGGTGTAGGTAACTACATTACTAATGGATGTGAACAAACACAATTGACCGTTTATAATTACACCCGCATAGCTGGTGACAACGATAGATACAGCGCTTTTAAATTTCCTTATGAATACCGCCCTTTTGTTGAAGTTAAACAAATGAGAGTGACTATACCATCTGGTTTTATTGTTGACAGTGTTGAATATTATACGAAAAACCATGCTTCTCCAGGAAATTATGCGCCTTATACCAACATGCCTTTTACCATGATTTCACCTACTTTAGTTTCTTTCCGCCCTGGAGCATTGATGACTTCAGAGGGAGGTTTAATTATTCCAGCAGATGAAGGAACAGTGTATTATTTTTACATTTATTTAACTCCTACTTGTAAAACCAATAATGGTATTCCAGGTCAGTACACTGTTGGAGATAGCGTTCTGAAAATACAAGATTTGCATTATCAATCACACCCTTTTAGTAACCCGCATTCAGGTGGTACTTTGCAAAATTATCAACCCAACATCATTACCTCAAGTGCTGTTCCTATTTCTACAGCATACACACAAAATGTAACTTGGCCACTTAGTGTAAATAATTTAACTTCATTTACTGCTTCAGGAAATTGGTTGTATTTCGATAAACCATCTGGATTGGTTTCGGTAGATAGTCTTAAAGAAGGTGCTACTGTGTTAACCCCAGATGCAAATGGATTTTTTACTATAGGAAACATCAGTGAAGGGGTGACAAGAAATTTTACTGTTTATGGCAAATCAAATTCTTGTTCTTACGACAGTATTTATGTGTATTCTGGATATTCGTGTAAAGGTACTCCTACTTCATTTTCATCCACTTTATGTAATTTTCCACCTGTAAAATTATATGTTCAACCTCAACCGGCCGCTATTCAAACTCAGATTACATCACTTGTATTAACTCCATCAGACCCAAGCAATGCCAGCAGTACAGATTATGGAAGTTCTACAATCTACATGTGTCAAAGCTTTCCATTTGAGATGGAAATACAAGCTACTCAACCAGGGAATTTATACAATGTAAAAGAGGTATTGTCCTTGCCATTCAATGGAGGAACAGGTCTTGATTACATCAGCGATAGTGGATACATAGAATATCCAGTTGGAACAACACCAAGATTGTTTAGTTCTACTGCAAACACTGCCATATTAACTCAAGTACCAACGGGTAGCATGACCTTAGATTTAGCTCAAATAGACCCTACTAATTTTGGAACTGGAACGGATGGATTAGAAGGAACAGGTCTTGGAACTAATGCCACCAGAAGAGTGATATTAAGATGGAAAATGAAAAGCAATTGTAATTTGGTAAGTGGTGATCAATGGCAAGCATCTCAACAAGCAATAGCGCCTTGTGGAAGTACTGCTTTTGGAAATAATACCATTACTTCAGGTTTTGCACTCGATTTGTTTGGTGTTACTAGGCCATATGTTGCTAGTGTAAAAATTGCAACAGGGTTAGATGGATGCGGTAGCCAAAGTACTCAAATTAGGCTTGAAAAAATTGGCGCTAATCCACCTCAACCAACTGACAGTATTACTGTAAGAATTCCTAAAATTGTAGCAGCAGGTACCATGACCTGTAGTGGTGTAGCATGTCCTGGAGGTTCTGGTTCTACTCAATCTTACAGCGTCAGAACCGATGCATTATATCAATACATTACATTCCAGTACCCAAATACTGCAGGCTCTACAGGAGATACTTTATTGTACAGTTTTCCTATGACTTCTAGATTAAAATCTACTTGTGAAAACAACCAAACAGTAAAAGCTGATGTGTACCAGCAGTTAACCATTTATTGCGGAGCTCCAATCCCAGCAAACTTGTGTCCTAATTCAAAAAGCAGTTTGGGTACAGAAACAAAAAGTTTTGATATTAGAAAAGCAATTCTTGGTTTTAGTGGCTACAACAGCACTTACATATACCCTAGTTTTTATAAATACAGATTTGGAGGCAATGTAACGAATTCCAGCACTGCAGTATCTACCAATGCAGGAGTCACCTTAAAAACATTTTTTGATATCAATAACAATTTAACCTACGAAAAAAACATAGATTCGTTGGTGAAAACAACAGTGATATCGAGTCCAATATCAACAAGTGGTTCCGTAGGATTTATAGATAGTTTTGAGAATTTCAGATACCAACCTCGACCAACCTTGCCCTTGTACACGGTGATAGATACAGGAGATGCGAGTGCCAATTGTTTTTGTGGAGGAGTAGTACAAAGTGCTTTCAATCAAGCATTGCCAATAGAGTTTTTAGAACTGAATGCACAAAACTTGAACAATGTAACTGGTAAAATACAATGGATAACAAATGCTGATAATCACACATTAGGTTTTACAGTGTATAGAAGAACAGAGAATGAAACAACATTTAAAAATACAGGATATATAGTTGCACAACAAGGCAACATGTCTCAATCTCAATACATTTATTACGATCCAATATCAGCTTTATCGGAAGGAAGAATTTACTACCAAATAGAAGCGATAAGTCAAGATCAAATCAATAAAAAGAGCAAAGTAGTAAGCATCAACAAAACAGGTTTGATGACCAATGCCAATTTGTTTAGTATGTCACCAAATCCGAGCAACCAATATGTAAAAATCAATTTGGGAGAAGGATTTATTGATGGAGAAATTACAATCACAAACGTGAATGGGAAGACAGTGTATCAAGGTATGTTTAAGGGGTCAGAATCAATGATTAAAACCAGTGAATTTGCTCAAGGTGTATATACAGTAAGCGTAAAAACAACTGATTTAATAGAAGTTCAGAAGTTGAGTGTGATAAAGTAAGTTGTTGTTTTTTGAAAAAGTTTACTCATATTTGTTTTTTTTAAATAATTAGTATGAAAAATAAAATTTTATTCGTTCTCTGTCTATTGTTTGGTTTGATGTTTATTAATTCTGGGTTAAATAAATTCTTAAATTACATACCTATGCCTAAAGACATGCCTGCAGAAATGGTAAAGTTTAATGAAGCATTCATGACTATCGGTTGGCTGATGCCTCTTATTGGCTTTGTTGAAATTGTTGGAGGTATACTGTTTGTTATTCCTAAAACTAGAGCCTTAGGCGCAATCATTATTTTTCCAATCATGGTTGGAATTTTATTTACTCATATTTTTAATGCCCCACAAGGATTGCCAATTGCCATCGTGTTATTGGCCATAAATGCATGGGTGATCATAGAAAATAAAGCAAAGTACATGCCGATGATTAAATAAAAAATAAACAATTTTTAAAAAACCTTACTTTTCAAGCTTTTTTGGTTTTAGTAAATTTATTGTAACAATGAACAATAGATTATTAACATTATTTTTTAATGACTTTTTTAGTAAATTTGCAGAAAAAACCTATGATAAACTCTGCAAACTCGGTGTTGTTTCAAAATGATTTTTTTAATGAATTAAGACTCAAAGAATTTAGCCGCTTAGATGCCGAAAATCAAGTGTATTTAGACTTTACTGGAGGGAATCTATACGCAGATTCTCAATTGAAAAAACATTTTGATATGCTGCATTCTGGAGTCTTTGGAAATCCACATTCCACCAATCCATCTTCACAAAAAGCTACTCACTTAATAGAAGAAACAAGACAAGCGGTAATTGATTTTTTTAACGCCAACGACTACTATTGTGTTTTTACTCAAAACGCTTCTGGAGCTCTAAAAATTGTTGGTGAAAGTTATCCATTTAATGAAAAAAGTCAATTGGTGATGTTGGCTGATAACCACAACTCTGTAAATGGTATCAGGGAATTTTGTTTGCAAAAAAAAGGAAAAACAATATACGTTCCAGTTCAATACGAAGATTTATGCATCAATGAGCAATCTCTTGTTGATGCCTTACAATCAAGAATTGAAGGGGAGAATAACTTGTTTGCCTTTCCTGCTCAATCCAATGTTTCTGGAGTAAAACACAATCTAAAATGGATTGATTTTGCTCAAAAACTTGGGTACGATGTTTTACTTGATGCTGCTGCATTTGTATCTACTTCAACTTTGGATTTAAGTGTTTATCAACCTGATTTTGTCTCAGTTTCTTTTTATAAAATTTTTGGTTTCCCTACAGGATTAGGATGTTTATTGGTTCATAAAAATAAATTCAATAAATTGGTGAAGCCTTGGTTTGCAGGTGGTACAGTTACCTTAGTTTCTGTAGTAAATCAAAATAAGTTTTTAGCCAATGGTCATGAACGATTTGAAGATGGAACGCTCAATTATTTAGAAATACCAGCCATTAAAAATGGTTTAGAGTTCATTCAATCCATTGGAATGGAAAATATCAATAAACGTGTGTCCACTTTGATACAATTTGTAGCCAATCAATTGGCAGACATCAAACATAGCAACGGTTTGTCCGTGGTAAAAATATTTGGACCTTCTGATTTTCAATTAAGAGGAGGCAATATCATTGTCAATTTTTTTGATTCTGATGGGCATTTAATTCCTTTTGAGTTGATTGAAAATAAAACCAATTCAAAAAATATTTCCATACGCTCAGGTTGTTTTTGTAATCCAGGAATTGATGAAATAAACAACTGTATTACCAACGATGAAATATCAAAATATTTTGTCAGCAGAGACAAAGGGGATTACTACGACATGATTAAATTCCTAGGTAAAATGAGAGGTGCAACAAGAATTTCTGTAGGTATTGCAACTGTAGAATCTGACTTAAATAAATTTGTTGATTTAATTAAATTTTTAAAAGATAAAATAATATCTGACTTGTAAACAATGGACATACATTCAAAAATATTTGTAGCTGGGCATAATGGAATGGTAGGAAGTGCTGTGTTGCGCAAACTAAAAGCAGAAGGTTTTACCCAATTGATAGTTAAATCTTCTAAAGAGTTGGATTTAAGAGACCAACAAGCAGTTGTTTCTTTTTTTAAGGAATACCAACCTGAATATGTTTTTTTAGCAGCTGCTAAAGTAGGAGGTATAGTGGCAAACAATACATACAGGGCCGAATTTTTATTCGATAACCTATGCATACAAAACAATGTGATACATCAGTCGTATTTAAATGGTGTGAAAAAATTAATGTTTTTTGGAAGCAGTTGTATTTATCCTAAATTAGCTCCTCAACCACTTAAAGAAGATTATTTACTTACTGGATTACTTGAGCAGACCAATGAGCCTTATGCCATAGCTAAAATCACTGGAATAAAAATGTGCGAAGCATACAGAGACCAATACGGTTGCAACTTTATCAGTGTTATGCCAACAAATTTATACGGTGTAAACGACAATTATCACCCAGAGAATAGCCATGTATTGCCTGCATTAATTAGGAAATTTCACGAAGCCAAAATGAATAATTCTAACGAAGTTGTTATTTGGGGAACAGGTGCACCTTTGCGCGAATTTTTATTTGCAGACGATTTAGCTGATGCGGCCTATTTTTTAATGATGAATTACAACGAGAAACAATTTGTAAACATTGGTTCGGGTGTTGATTTATCTATATTAGAATTGGCTCACACCATCAAAGAAATCATCGGTTACCAAGGCAATTTAGTATTTGATTCATCTAAACCAGATGGAACTCCAAGGAAATTAATGGATGTGTCTAAATTAAATCAATTAGGCTGGAAACACCGCATTGAATTAAAAGAAGGAATTCAATTGGCTTATCTAGATTTTCTGAAAAGATTTGCTTGATGCACTTTAAATCAAAGTTGAGATATAATCAGCCATTTCAGTTTGCAATGATTTAGCTTCTATTGCTGCTTTAAGAGCAAAATCTTCATCTTTTGATGCGTATAAAATGCTTCTGCTGGCATTGATTAACAAACCTGCTTCGCTATTAAATCCATTGTCACATACGTCTTTCACAGTTCCACCTTGAGCACCTACGCCTGGAACTAAAAGGAAATAATTTGGAATGATGTTTCTTATTTCATTTAAAGATTCTGCCTTAGTTGCACCGGTAACAAACATCATGTTGTTTTCATTTCCCCATGAGCTAGCTTTAGCAAGCACTTCGTGGTACAATTTTTTATGGTTGTTTAATTCTAAGTTTTGAAAATCTATACTGCCTTGATTGCTTGTCAATGCTAAACAAATTACCCATTTGTTTTCGTATTCTAAAAAAGGTTTTATCGAATCTTCTCCCATGTATGGGGCTACAGTTATTGAATCGAAATTCATGGTTTCAAAAAAAGCTTTTGCATACATTTTACTTGTATTGCCAATATCACCTCTTTTTGCATCAGCAATGCTAAAACAATTTTTAGGTATGGAATCTAAAGTCGCTTCCATCAAATCCCAGCCTTTACTTCCGTATTGTTCGTAAAATGCGGTATTGATTTTATATGATACTGCATATTCTTTTGTGGCTTCAATGATTTGCTTGTTAAATTCTAAAGCGCCATCAAGGGTTTTTTCTATTCCATTAGGGAGTTTATTGATGTCGGTATCCAAGCCAACACACAATACACTTTTTTTTGATTTTATTTGATGAATTAATTCAGCTTTTGTCATTTAGAGTTCAAAAGTACAACAAGGTTTTGTCTGTTTTAAATTTTTTTCCAACATTTCATCCATTCAATAAGTCTATAGATTTAAATATCATATTAGTTAATTAGTAAGGTTCGGGGTTTTAAATTAAAAATAAGACTCCGTTTCTTAAATTATACAAAGAAACAATGAAATTAAAATACATCCTATTTATATTGATTGCATCGTCCTTTCAATATGCTTGTAAAAAAATAAACAACGATTGGAGATTCCCCAAAATAAAGAATGAAACATGTCTATGCCAACTAAAACCCATTTTAAATTCAATGGATTTTGAACACCATTCGTCATTTGCTCTAAATCAAGCTTACATTAAATACGACCAACTTTTTGTGAAAGGAAGATTTATCAGCACAGACAAGATGTATGCTCCGGATTATTATTTGTTTATAGATAAAATAAGTAAAAATAGCGATGTTAAAATACAATTTAAAGCGAAATTAGACAAAAAATATTTGTATAAATTGAATGACATATATACTGATCTCAGGAGTTTTGAACACACTTATTGTTTTGATTTGAGCTCTTTAAAAAATCAGTATAAACACTTAGCCAATCAATTAGAAATTGAACTCGTATTATCGGATGGTCAAACTCAATTATTGTCTTATGAATTATGATATTAAACGGTAAATTTGTACATGTTAAAATGAAAAAATTATTCTATATTTTCTGTATTTTATTTTTATTGTCATGTAAAAAAGAGGTCATTGTTTTCAAGCAATTCAGTAGTTTGCCATTCACATGCATAGATAAACAACTTGTTAATTATACTATCATCAGTTGGCCATCAATCAATTCCATGGCAGGCGATACCATTTTTTGGGAATACGATAATTTACATGAAATAAAGGGCGCAAAACAAAACAATCAATCAATTTTAAATATAGTTAGCAAACGAGTAGTTTCTGATTCTACGTTCATTGAAGTTAAAAGTGTAACAGACTCTGCTATCATAACATTGTTCAAAAATAAACCTGTCCAAGCTTTGGTATTTAATGCTGTAAATTCGAATGTTAAAGAATATCAATTTGAGTATGATGTGAACAATCAATTAGGGTATTATTCTTACAAAGAGAATAGCAACTTGGCACCCTCTAAATATTGGTTTAATAGCGCTGGATTAGATAGTGCAGCCTTTTATGGTGGAATAAGTTCAGCTCCTGCAACATTTAATTTCACACAATTTAGTTATAAATACAATGTTAACAATGTGCCCTTTTTGCCTTTTGTGCTTAGTGTGCCTAATCAAGCTAAATCCTTTGTGTTTGGCAAACCTATTTGTGAAAATGTGTTGGAAGCTTATTTATGGGGGTTGATTTCACCATATACGTCACAAAAATTATTGGAAAGTTACCAGTTAGAAACTAATTCTAATCTTGAACTTATTAAAGCGAATATTCATTGTGATAGCCGTACATTAACTTATGAAATAAATAACATTAAAATTATAAATAGTTTTCAATAATAAGTGACAGAAGAAGAATTAATAAGAGGTTGTATGGAAAATTCAAGAGTTGCTCAAAAGCAGCTTTTCAATGAATATTATGCCGAAATGTTAAGTCTTTGTAAGCTTTATTGTGTTAATCATGATGATGCTGAAAGTGTTGTCAATCATGGATTCATGGATGTGTTTGTTAACATGGGGAAATTTAAAAATCAGTCGTCTTTAAGAACTTGGATTAGAAGAATAATGACCAATAAATCCATTGATTTTTATAACAAAGAAAAACTAAAATTAAGCAGACAACTATCTATAGATAATGAAAGACAAATAGTAATAAATGCAGAAGACTTTAATGAAAATATTTTAAATAAATTACAGTATCAAGATTTGCAAAAATTAATTCATTCATTGCCAGATAATGAAAGAAATGTGTTTGTTATGTTTGTTATAGAAGGTTACAGTCATAAAGAAATAGCTGAATCATTGAATATAGTAGAAGGTACATGCCGTTGGTACATGAATAATGCAAGAAAATTATTAAAGGAAAAATTAAAAAAAAATGAACAATTTGAACAACAAAAACAACAAGTATAACCTAATGAAAGAATCCATTTCTGATTCACAAATAGATAATGCTTGGGAAAAGATATTGCCCGAGTTGAATCGTGTTTTGCCAGAGAAAAAACACAAAAGATTTCTTTTATTTCCCTATCTTTTTGCAATATGTGTTTTGATGATATTAGGTATTATTGGGGTAAATTATTTTCCAGATAAAAAGACCTTAAACAATTCACGACAAGTTACAATGCAAAAACCAATAAATAATAATCAAAATGAATTTTCTAATGCAACAAATAAATTAAATGAAAGCCAAAATTCAATCATAGAATTCAATAATAAAAACTTAGTCAAAAATAATTTTGTTGAAGAAATTAGTTCTGAAAAAGTAAAATTAGGTTCAATTAATAATTTAAAAGATGTCAATAGCCAATTTGAATTTAATCAAGATGAAAATAATCCAATTAAAATGGATGTGATTGAAGATGAACTCATTTTTCTTAAACAAAAATTAAGAAACTTGAATGTGAAACTCGCCAGTGAGCCCATACTTTTTTTAGACATTCCAGGGGTAAAAATGAAAAAAAATAAAATGACTGAATTTCATCAAAAAATTAATTTAGGTTTGGGTGCTCTTACCTCAGTAAATTCTTATACATTTAATCATCAGGACAAGCAAAGAATTTTCAATCAAATGGGTTTTAGGGCTTTTTTGAAATACAAATGGAACAAGTTGTGGCAATTCAATTACAGCTTTAATTACCTTCCATTATCAGTCCATTATCAATTTGAAAACCATATAAATTCTAGTTTGTATTACAATAAAACTAGTATTTTTAAATTTAATACTTTAAATCATGATATTGGCTTGAGTGTTCAATTAACAGAACATTTGAGCTTAAATTCTGGTTTTTATTTCGCTTCAAATTTTAAAAAAGTTAATGCATTACATCAGAACATTTACAAATTTGAAAATTCTGAGAAAATCATGTCTGAAGAGTATAAAAAAATTAATCATGATTTTGGAATTTTTAAGCGTGATATTGGTTTTATTGCTGGAGCTGAATACCGTTTCAACCGTTTTTCAATTGGTGTACAAAAAAACATTGGTTTAATAAATGTGATTAAACAAGATCTTTATTTTAAAAGAAACACTAACAATGTCATTTCCTTGAATTTGTATTTGAGATAAGCCTATTCTCATTCCTTTATTGTTTGCCTTCTAATTTGTATTTCAAATATTTGTCGTATTTTCGAAACTTGAATTTATGAAATTAAGATTCTTTATTGCATTATTATTGACTTTTACATCGGCTATGGCTCAAGATAAAGTTGAGTTTTCTGGGAATTTTCAATCCATTGCTCAATTTTATGATAAGGACGACAAAATAGGAGCCAACACTGTTGTATATCAAAAATTTAAAAGCAGTACTGATGCTTTTTTATTCTTAAATGCCGGATTTAAAGGGTACGATTTTACAGTTAGATACGATTTGTTTAATAATTCACCTTTATTAAATCCTTTGGGAGTATATAGCAAACAAGGACTTGGATTTTGGCAATTGAGCAAAAATGTTGGTGATTTAAACATCACTGCAGGTTATTTTTACGACCAATTTGGTACTGGATTAGTCTTCAGAGCATACGAAGAAAGGTTATTGGGTCTTGATTTTGCTATACAAGGTTTAAGATTGAAATACAATTATAAAAATTTAAGAATTAAAGCTTTTTCAGGTCAGCAAAAAGGGAACATCAACAGCAGCGATAGATTCACTATTTCACCACAAGCAGTTAGTGGCGCCAATGCAGAATATGGTTTTAAATTGTTTAAAAAATTATCGTTTGACTTTGGCTCAGCTATAGTGAATAGAACATTGGATCAAACAACAATGAACTCTCTGGCTTCTGCCATCAATTTACAGCCGTTGGCAACGCGTTTTATACCCAAATACAATGTGTATTCAGTGACCAACTACGGTTCTATTGGCTATAAAAACATAAGATTATTTGGTGAATATGTTTACAAAACAAGAGAAGCAATAAAAAATCAAAATGGCGATTTGTTTATCAATAGAGATGGCAACATACTTTTTACTTCATTGGGTTATTCTAGGTCTAATTTAGGTAAAAAGAAACAGTTTTCATTTGGAGCGAATGTGCAATATAAACGCACCGAGAATTTTAATTTTAGAACAGCTCCACAAGAAATTTTGAATTTTGGTATGATATCCTATTTGCCTTCTATCACTCGCCAAAATACTTATAGATTACTAGCCCGTTACAATCATGTTGTTCAATTGTTAGGAGAGGAAGCATATCAAGCCGATTTGTTAATTACACCCAAAAGAGGAACTACAATTTCTCTTAACGCCTCTCAAGTTCACAGCTTGAAATCAAATGGAAGACTTCCAAACAAACCAAAAAAATTATTCCATGAATTGTATGGCGATGTTCAACACAAAGTCAATAAGAATTTTAAATTTAAATTAGGTCTCCAAAGCATATTTTACGACCAACAAAGATTTGAACAAAAAGATACCACTTATCCTGATGTTCATGCATTAACACCGTTTTTTGAAATCACTTATAAATTAAATAAAAAGACTTCATTAAGAGTTGAAGCACAATACATGGAAACCAAACAAGATTTGGGGAGTTTTGTCAATGGTGTAGTCGAATTAAATTATGCTCCCCATTGGAGCATCAGTGTAGGCGACATGGTAAACACTGCTCCTCATAGATCATTCACAAGCACCATTCCATCAGAAATTATACATTATTACAGTGGTTTTGTAGGATACACTAGTGGTCCTACTGTGTTAAGTTTAGCCTACATCAAACAAGTGCAAGGAGTGAACTGTACTGGAGGAATTTGTAGGGTTGAGCCAGCATTCAGTGGAGTTAGATTCTCGCTAAGTACCAGCTTTTAAAGACAATGCTAAAAAACAAAACATACCTCATTGTAGTCATTGCAGCTCTGGGATATTTTGTAGATATTTACGATTTAATTTTATTTAATGTAGTTAAAAAATCAAGTTTAGAAGCCATTGGTATTACTGGTGATGCGTATAAAAATTATGAGATTTCATTGTTCAATTGGCAAATGATAGGGATGTTGATAGGTGGATTGTTCTGGGGGATTTTAGGAGATAAAAAGGGTAGAGTTTCAGTTTTATTTGGTTCAATTTTATTGTACTCTTTAGCCAATATAGCCAATGGTTTGGTGGTAAACATCAATCAATATATCATTTGCAGATTCATTGCTGGTATTGGATTAGCAGGTGAATTGGGTGCAGGCATTACTTTGGTAAGTGAAACAATGCCCAAAGAAAAAAGAGGAATAGGTTCCATGATTATCGTTTCTTTTGGGGCCTTAGGGGCAGTATTTGCTTCCATTGTTGGTAAAATGTTTGATTGGAAAATGTCGTATTACATTGGAGGAGCTTTAGGTTTAGTTCTTTTAACATTGCGAGCAGGAGCCTTTGAATCAGGAATGTACCACAATATTAAAAAAAGTGTTGAAGTTAAAAAAGGCAAATTCTTGTCATTGTTTTCTAATAAAAAAAGAGCGTTTTTATATATTAATTCCATATTAATTGGTGTTCCTATCTGGTTCATGATTGGGGTATTGATTAATCTTTCTCCAAGATTTGTTGCTATAGAGAATAAAGAGCTTGTAGGCATTGCTGTAATGTATGCTTATATAGGGTTAAGTGTTGGAGATATCTTCAGTGGTTTGTTAAGTCAATGGCTCAAAAGCCGTAAAAAAGTGATCTATCTTTATTTGGGGTTGTCATCAGTTTTAATTTTGTTTTACCTAAATTCTCACATCACTGATTTAACTACATTTAAAATCACTTGTTTGATGTTGGGAATTGGAACTGGTTATTGGGCATTATTTGTTCAAGTAGCTTCCGAAAATTTTGGCACCAACATTCGCAGCACAGTAACCAACACTGTACCTAATTTTGTCAGGGGTTTTGTTGTTCCTATTACCCTAAGTTTTAAATATTTTGCCTCATTATTTGATAACAACAATACAGCAGCTTTAATTGTAGGTGGTGTATGCATTTGTTTGGCATTTGTGGCTTTGTATTTTATGGAAGAAACATTTAGCAAAGACCTAGATTACAACGAAATTGATTAACATGTTAGAATTACAAAAAACAAAATTAGGTTTGCAACTAGCCACCGACCCTAGGTGGGTAAATATAGCTGAAATGAATATTGGTTACATTTTAAGCGATCATGCTTGGTGTGAACAGAAAGCAGCTACCACTTGCATTTCATTGATTGTAAAATATGCTCAATATGAAAACATAGTTGAAGAAGTAACTCCAATAGTTGCCGAAGAATGGGGACATTTCAGAAGAGTTTTAAAAGAGTTAAAAAAAAGGGGATTGAAATTTGAACCACCTCGAAAAGATGAATATGTCAACAAATTATTTGCACTAGAAAAAAGAGGATTAAAACCAGCCGAAGTAACTGTCGAAAAATTGCTGATAAGCGCCATGATAGAAGCTAGAAGTTGTGAACGATTCAGATTGCTTAGTTTGTACATTCAGGACGATGAACTGAAGGAGTTTTACCGCGAGTTCATGGAGAGTGAAGCAGGACATTATCATACTTTCATCCATTTAGCGAAAACAATCATGCCTTCGGAATATGTCATGAATAGATGGAATGAATTTTTAATAGATGAAGCCAAAATCATGGATTCTCTGGAGTTAAGAGGTGATAGAATGCATTAGTATTTGTTTGGTTTATATCCTATAGATTTAAATTTAAAAAAGGATACATTAGAATTGCGTAAATTTGTAAAGATTTAAAATGGAATCCATAGTCAATAAAGTTGAACAAAGCGGAATAATCACAGTCAATTTAGAAGAATTGTATGATGAAAATTCTGTGATAATGATTGACATCAAAGACAATTTATACATGGGTTTGATGCTTAAAGAAAAAGAGTTCAGAGACTACATCAAAACCCACGATTGGAATCAATATGTAAATAAAAACATAGCCATTCATTGTTCAAGTGATGCCATTGTTCCAACATGGGCATACATGCTTATAGCCAATAAATTAAGCGGCATTGCTAAGCATGTTGTGTTTGGTTCAAAAGAGCAATTAATAGTCCATTTAATTACTCAAGCTATAGAAACTTTAAATTTAAATGACTACATAGACAAAAGGGTGGTGATAAAGGGATGCGGAGATAAACCAATTCCAGTAAATGCTTATGTCTTGATAACAAACAAATTGACACCTGTTGTTAAATCTTTGATGTTTGGTGAGCCTTGTAGCACAGTTCCGATTTACAAAAAGCCTTAAGTTTAATTATTTTACTTCTGTTTTGGGAATAATACCTATACCCATTTATGGTTATTTTTTGAAATAATTTTTAAATTCATTTTTGTATCCATGTTAATTTCAAAAAAATGGTATTTCCTTTTTTGCATGAATTTATTTTGTTTAAATCTATTTTCTCAAAATGAAGTCATTCAATCTATAAACTCATCTGGAATGGTATTTAATTCTTCTGATTTGAGTGTAAGCACTAGTTTGGGTCAAGTGTTTTATTACAATTTTCAAAATGGAAATAGCATGATTACGCAAGGATTTCAACAACCTTATTTAAATCAATCATCGGTTGATAAAGTATCTATTGCTGAAAATTCTAAAATTCAGTTGTATCCTAATCCCAACAATGGCAAACTGAATCTTAAATGGTTGTCTTCTGATGAAGGTTTTTTAGAAATAAAAATATTCAATGGTCTTGGGCAATTGGTTTACCAAAACCAAAATAAAATCGAGGGGTTAAATTCTCATCTTGTTTTCGATATTGATGTGTTAAGTTCAGGATTATACACTGTCATGACTCAATTTACAAACAATCTTAAGGAAACTCAACTCATTGAAACTAATCAATTGACTTTAATTTTATAAATACTATCATGCTAAAAAAAATACACTTCATCTTTTTATCCATTTGTTTATTATCTTTTAAAAATGGAATGGCTCAATTGCCTCAAAAATTCAGCTATCAAGCAGTAGTTAGAAATGCTTCTGGTGTGCCAGTATCTAATGGTACAAATGTGGCCTTTAGAATTAGCATCATTGACAACATTGTAAATGGTGTTGTTTTATATTCTGAAAGGCATTTAGTAATTTTAAACAATTCATTAGGAATTGTGAACCTTGAAATAGGTTCTGGTACTTTGTTAAATGGAGCTTGGCCTAATGTGCAACAATGGTCTAATAATTTAAAATTTGTAAAGGTTGAAATAGATATTACTGGTAATAGTAGTTATACAGACATGGGAACAACACAGTTGTTAAGTGTTCCATTTGCTTTGCATTCTCAATCGGCAAATCAATTGAACCCATCGGCTAAAATCAATTTAAATCAAATAAACAATTCAAATGCTAACGTTGGACAAACAATAAAATGGAATGGAACAGAATGGGTTGCCGCAGACGATAATGACACTCTAAAAGACGATTGGGGAAAGCAATATGTTAATACAAATTCTACTTTAATTGGGAAGGGAACATCAACAGACTTATTAGGAATTGCACAACAAGGAGCTACTAATGGACAGGTGTTAAAATGGAATGGTACAACATGGGCTCCTGCAAATGACAACAATACTCCAGATAATTGGGGAAGTCAAGTAGTGCAATCCAATACTACCATTGCAGGAAATGGTACTGCAACTAATCAATTAAGAATTGCTCAACAGGGAGCTATTAATGGTCAAGTACTTAAATGGAATGGTACAACTTGGACTCCCAATGGAGATAGTGGAGTATTGATGAATGGGGTAGGTAATCAACATTATTTACCTAAATTTACTAATACTGGAAGACTTACTAATTCAAAAGTATATGACAATGGGACTACTGTTTTCATTAATCAACCTAAAAGCAATGTGCCATTGTCAATTACTGGAGACACATCTAACTTTAATATTCAATTTTATGAAGGGAATAATTACAGAGGCTATGTTGGTTCTAACACTGGAAACAATAAAGATATTGATTTAGGTTCGGGTTCAGGGACAAATGGCAGTGTTCATTTATCTCCAAATTCAAGCCCTGTTTTAACTGCTTCAAGTGCAGGCAAGGTTGGCATTGGAAATGTTTCACCACTTTATCATTTAGATATAAAAAGCAATGATGCCACTCAAGTTCATTTGGCAACAACAAATAATGCTACATCATCTAATTTAATATTAAAAAATGATGTTAACAATGTGTTTGAAATGAGTAAATACAGTTCATTAGCAACTGGAAATATCAGCGGAATTTCTAAAGCCAATTTAGCGACTATTAACAGCTCTAGCAATGGCAGTTTGCTCATTAATGCTATCGATTCATTTTTTGTTGCTACTAATAATAAAGCTAGAATTAAAATTCAAAAAAGTGGTTCAATGTCTTTTAATTCAAGTAACGTTAATCCTTCTCCATATAATTATACGTTTTATTCTCCAGATACTTTGTCAAATATCATGACTGTTTTAACATCTAATGCAAGAAAGTTAACTGGTTACTCAGCGCTCACTACTACTGGTGATTTAAGCTTTTTAAAAATAGGAAATTCATTTTCATCTTCTAGTTTTGCTAATTTACCTTATAATAATTTAGGGATGATAGAAAATGAAACTGGTAGTTTGCTGATTTCAACTACAGATTCAATGGTTTTGAAAACAAGTGCAAGTACGGCAATTAAAATTAGACAAAATGGGCAAGTTGTTTTTGGTAATTCATCAATAAGTAGCAATGATATATATAAAAAAATATATGTAAAGGCAAATAACTCAGACTCCATTGCTGGATATTTTACCAATCAATCATTAAATAATGTGATTACATTTAACAGTAACTTATCTATTGGATCTTCGGCTGTAAAAGGAGTGTCATTAAGTGCAGCAAACCGTGATGGAGTGGGTGTTCATGGTGTGTCAATTAATTCTAGTGGAAATGGAGTAGGTGGGTTGTTTGATGGAGGTTATTTTGGATTAATTGGTAGGGGAAGATTAAATGGTTATACAGGTATTTATGCCTATGCTAACAGTGCTACAATAGCTTTCAGAGCAGATGGAACTACCATTTTGAATGGCAACTTACAAGGGACAGGTACAAATACATATTCTTCTGACGCAAAATTAAAATCCAATATTAGGCCAATACAATATGGGTTAAATGACCTATTGAAATTAAATCCTAAGAGTTATGAATTTAAAGTAGGTGAATTTGGAGATATGTATTTGCCTTCAGGCCTTCATCATGGTCTAATTGCTCAAGATTTGCAATTTGTTATGCCTGAATTAGTGATAAAATCCAAGCACACTGATTTAACAAAAGAACGTAATAGCCCTGAATCACAAATTGATTATTTAACTGTAAATTATATGGAATTAATTCCAGTTCTAATCAATGCCATTAAAGAACAGCAAGCTCAAATAGAGCAACTAAAATCACAAATTGGATTAATCAATAAATAAAATTTAAAACAGTTAAAACAATGGAAAAATCAGAAGAAATATTGTATTTAAAGTCAACATTGATGGCAATGCCAGGAAAACTAATCATCAACGGAAATGAATTAGAATTAACAGCCTATAAACAGGGCGTTGGTGGTTTGGGAATATTAGGAGCACTATTTAAACAAAAAGTAGAATCTGTAAATCATGGTTTTAAATGTTTGATTGATGATGTATTGGAAATCAATCAAGGTAAACATGGATTGCAAAAAAACATATTAGAATTAAAACTTAAGGATGGCAATCAATATAGAATTCAAGTCAAAAACTATGAAGAATGGAAAAAGTTGATTGAGAACAAGAAATTAGTTTAACATTATTTTTTAAGATTCTTATTGTTGCATTCCTATAAGGAATTAAAGGTTAGAAGTTTTAATAAATAACTTTGTAAATATTTGGATTTACACCTTTTTTATTGATACATTTGATTAAAGTATTTACATTAGAATTAAAAACTACAATAAGATGGTAAAAGGGGTGAAATATAAGTTTGAAGCAAAGCCATGGCGTTACAACGGCCCTAATGGTTGGTATTTTATTTCATTACCAATTGATTTTTCAAAGGAAATTAGACAAAATTTCAAGTCGGAGGAAGAGGGTTGGGGAAGATTAAAAGCGACTGCTAAAATTGGTGAAACAGAATGGAAAACTGCTATTTGGTTTGAGACCAAATCTAATACCTATCTTCTTCCATTAAAAGCCGAAGTGAGAAAAAATGAAGCCATTGAGTTAGGAGTGGGTATAGATGTCATTGTTTGGATTTAATATCAAACAATATTGATAAATAGATGTTATAAGGTTATGTTCAATTTATTTAAAAAAGAATCGGTGTTAGAAAAATTGCAAAAACAACACAAGCAATTGCTCAAAGAAAGTTTTGAATTATCAACAGTGAACAGAACTTTGTCTGACAGCAAAAAAGCTGAAGCGGATAAAATTGAAAATCAAATATTAGAGATAATAGCTAAAAATTAATGACTTAATTCTTCTACTATTCCCATTTGGCTAAATTTCTCTATCCTTTCGTTAATTAATTCTTCAGTGCTTTTTTCTTTTAGGTGTTTGTATATTTTTTTGATTTCTTTTTTGACATTTTCTATGGTAGTTGGAATGTCATTATGAGCTCCACCAATAGGCTCGTCAATGATGCCATCAATTAAGCCATTTTTTAGCATGTCATTGGCTGTAAGCTTTAATGCATCTGCAGCTTTTTCTTTGTTTTCCCATGTTCTCCATAAGATTGAGGAACAGCTTTCTGGAGAAATTACAGAATACCAAGTGTTTTCTAACATCAATACTTTGTCTCCTACACCAATACCCAAAGCACCACCACTAGCGCCTTCACCAATAATAATGCAAATAATAGGCACTTTAAGTACAGACATTTCCAATAAATTTTTAGCAATGGCTTCACCTTGGCCTCTTTCTTCGGCTTCTAAACCGGGCGAAGCACCAGGAGTATCAATAAAAGTAACAATTGGTCGATTGAATTTTTCAGCCAATTTCATTAATCTTAAAGCCTTGCGGTATCCTTCAGGGTTGGGCATACCAAAGTTTCTGTATTGTCTTTCTTTAGTATTTCTGCCTTTTTGTTGTCCTACAAACAAATAGGATTGACCATCTATGCTACCAAATCCACCAATCATGGCTTTGTCGTCTTTCACATTTCTGTCGCCATGAACTTCAATAAAATCATTGCACAATCCATGTATATAATCTAAAGCATAAGGTCTTTCGGCATGTCTTGATATTTGAACACGTTGCCATCCACTTAGGTTTTTGTAAATAGTTTTTTTGGTTTCTTCTATTTTCTTTTCCAAATTAGAAATGGTGTCGGTCATGTTTACCTTTCCTTTGGCATGAGTTTCTTTAGCTTTTTCTAGCTGTTCATCAAGCTCTTGTATGGGTTTTTCGAAATCGAAATACGTTTTCATGTATTGACTTTTGTTAATGTTAAGGGAGCAAATTTAAGGGAATTATTCAAAAAATAATTTTAATGCATATATATTTCTTTGATCCCATTTTGGTTTTATTGTATAAAAAGCATTTTTTTCATTTTTAAATAAATAGTAAAAAGCAAAATATTGTTTGTAAACTTTTTTTGTTGCAATAATTTCTTTTTTTGAAATAGTTTTCTTGTCTAAGTCAAAAGTACATTTCACTAAAACTCCTTTATTATTAAATTCTAACATTTTTACATTTTTATCATTTATAGGTTTAATTACATTTGATTTGTGTTCAAAAAATACTAATGTTAATTGATCGTTATTTTGACTACTTATATATCCAATTGAATTCCTAAAACTATACGATTCTTGCTTTAATGGAATGAAATTAACTAAGATTTTACTTTTGTTGTCAAAAGTTAAAATAGTAAGTCCATTTAAGCCTTTTCCTTCTAAAGTTGAATTAAATCTATCATTTGAAAAAAATGTTTTTTCAAATTCATTTGAAATAATAAAGGTCATTTCACCACTATTAGAAAAATAAGGTTCTAACGTATTAAAATCTGTTAGAAGGATGTTTAAATCATTGTTTTCTTTTGTGTTAAATGAAAGCTTTACTCCATCAAATAGTTTTTGATAACTTATTTTGCCTATTTCATTTAAATTTTTGTTTAATAACAGATAGAATAATCCAAAATGGCTACCCTTATTGGAATTACTTTTGTATTTTCCTATAATTCTAAATTGATTATTGTTGAAATATACATGATACCTAATAATAGTTTTATCTGGATCCAATTTTAAAACCATTTCTTTTTTAGTCAAAGTAATTCCAATTTTGACATTTGTAAACACTTTAGAAAAATTGTTTTTTGAAGTATCAATTATTTCTTCATGTTCAGTATAAAATGAATCATTACTATAAATCATATTATTGTTTTTGTTATCTCTAAGGTTATTTGAATGATATCTAATGTAATTTTCACTTTCATTATGATTTCTCCTTGATTCTAAAAAATATAATTCAATCATTTCTTTTGTAAAAATAGTTTTATTATCAGAAGTTTGAATTCCTAAATCATATACATTGAGTTTATAATATTTATATATTGCTTCTTCATTTCTATGGTATTCAATAGTTGAAAAATACAGTGTGTCTTTAAAAAGCAAAGCATTGTCTATTTCTTCAAATTTGTTGTTAAATTCGATGTTCCTTTTATCAAAAATTTTCATATCAGATTTGTTAAATCTAATTAGAATGTAAGAGCGTTTTCCTTGCTTAGTACTTAAATATAAATGATGGTCTTTCGCATCACCCATGTATGACATAGTGCTATATTTTTCTAAATAAACATTGTTGCTGAGTTTTAAAGACTGACTTTTTATAATTAGAATTGTGACTAAAAAGCAAATAAGTACGAATTGTTTCTTCATTTTTATTAATTTTGTATCGATGCAAAGTAAATATATTTTGTTAATATTTAGTTTATTAACTGTAAATTTTTTATATTCTCAGAAAAATAAAGTAGTTATTGGTTCTAAAAAAGAAACTAAAAAACAAGATTACGAAAGAAATAAATCTAGATATTTAAAATTTTACCCTACAAATTTATTTAGAGGAGATTTGTCAATTGGTTATGAGAGACCTTTGGGAAGATATTTATCTGTAGAACCAATTATTGGGATGACATTCAAAAATTATACTGAAATATACTTAAATGATGAATCCGATTTTGCCGAACAGAGTTATATAGGATATTTAACATTGTATTATGATAATTTTAAGTTCATGCCTTCCTATGCTTTAAAAACAACCATTAAATTATTTCCAAATCAACATGATGACTTAGAAGGTGACTATTATGCTTTAGGGATAGGGTTCAAAAATTACAAAATAAAACAAAATGTAAACTTTGGGAATTTTGTTAGAATAACTAATGTTCATGAAACTGAATATAAATTTCTAAGAGGTGGCAATATAATGAATAAAAATAATTTTAATTTTGAAGCTGGTATTGGAACAGGACTTAGGAATTTTAAGTATTCCTTTTTAAATGATTTAGAAGTTTATGATCCTTTAACTGGGCAATACAAAAAGGAAATTTCTGAATCAAAATTTAATTATTATTCTCTAACTTTATATGTATACTTTAATTTAGGGATTCACATTGGTAAACAAAAAAGCCTGTAAAAACAGGCTTTTTTAATGAAAATATTTTGAAGTAAAT
>CAYVDH010000002.1:0-59635 GCA_964450355.1 uncultured Flavobacteriaceae bacterium | reverse complement strand
GGCAGAAGATATATTATTCAAACTTGATTTGTTGCACTAAAGTGGACAAGTCAGGTGAATCGGTTCCATTCATAAAATGCTATGTCTTTTAGTCCATTGCAATAAGTTGATTTTTAAAAAACCGTCTTTAAAATACGAAACCCTGCATATTGCAATTGTTCTATTATAGGCAAGCTATGTTGAATTATTTACACTTTCACTATTTAATTCTTAAGTTATTTTTTAAGCATATTTTTTACTTTCTTAGTTAGATAATATCCACCTGTTCTGTTGGCACCTTTATATTCAATTATCCCTGTATCTTTTAGGAGTTTTAAATATCTTTCTAAACTTTTAGTAGGAATATCAATTAGCTTTTCAATATTTACCGTTCTAACTCCTTCTTCCTTGTAGAGCACTAATAAGATCTTTGTTATTTTCTCTTTTACATCCGCAGTTATTCCCTCAGTTATTCCCTCAATATTAGTGATTATTCCTTTACTTATTCCCTTAAGTATTCCCTTAGTTGTACCCTCGCTCTTTCTATTATGTGCAACATCAGGAAAAACAACAATTGTTACGTTTTCTTTCTGTTTCCAAACTGGAATCTTAAACTTATTTACTTTACAATCTCTAATCATTCTTTGCGTTCCAGTTCCAAGCATCTCAATATACTTTCTGTGAAAGCACATTTGGGCTATATCAGGATTGCGAAGAATTGAACTATGTTCTATCTTTAAATCAGCAACAGTAATACCAGTAGGTAAAGCACCATAATTACTTACTTCTGTTCTATCTGCAAAAATAGATATTTGTAAAAAACCCTTAACAGAATTATAATCTCTATGAACAATAGCATTTAAAATACCTTCACGTAATGCCAATACAGGATAGTTTGTTTTGTCTGTTCTTAAAAGCCCTTTTACAGTATGATTTTTACCATAAACAATATCCAAATAATCAAAAATTGCTGCTATATTTTTAAAGATATTGCCTTCAAACATCTTATCATCAATAAACTCATTGCCCGATGTTTTAGAAGGATAAAGTGTAAGTCTGATTCTTGATTGAGAGATAAATCGTAATGGATTTTTGCCAAACAAAACCATGCAGGCATTAGTCATATTGCCATTTTGAATTAATCCAACATGTATTAAAAAATCTTCTACATCTTCAATTTTAGCATCTTTTTTATATTCCTTATAAAACTTAATCGTTTTTTTTATTTCAGCAGAATCTAAATCAGTTAGCTCTGCACCTAATACAGGCAATCTTTCCCAATGAAAATCGGCTTGTTTTCGTTGTGAGATAAGATTAGTAAGTTTATTAGGACTGGTAGTTTTTGTAACCTTACCAATTCTGTTATAAATAACACTGTTGAATAGATAAGGCTTTTTTGCTCCTTCCCAAACACTGATTAAAATGACCTCTTTGGTTTTATAGGAAATTGCCTGTACAGAAATAGGAGCAGTAGGTTTGATTAAATTTACTAAAGCATTTTGTATAGTTATAGATTGTTGCTGAGCATGTTCAACTCCCAATACATTTTTATTGTCGTCAATTCCAACAACTAAATCACCTCCTTGGGTATTTATAAAAGAGGTAATAGATTTTGCAATTGAATCAATATTTATAGTTGATTTAAACTCCAATCGAACACTTTCTTTCTGTTGTAACAGATTTTCTATGATAAAACTATTTTCCATCGTTTCTATTTGTTTGATTCATTATTTCATTGATAAATTCTTTGTCGGTAAACTGTGCATTTATATACACCATCATTTCATCAAGGCGATAAAATTCCAGTGCCCAATTTCCATTACGAAGTGTAACTGGTAATTGGTTCTGAATAACATATTCATACACCTCAATACATCTCTTATCAAAGAATTTATTGTCTTCAATTACAATTTCATCACCGCTTTTCAATTTCATTTTTTTAAAAAGATTACGAGCAAATACAACATCTCTATGAACTAAAAACCAATATGGTTTTTTCAATTTTATTGCTTTTTTAATTTCTTCAAATGTAATGTTCTTGTCCCCAATATTGCCAGTTCCGAAATAAGGTCGAATAATTCCTAAAAACAAATCACATTCTTCAACAGCTTTCAAACAATTTTCCATGTTTGATAATTGTGGATTTACTTTTATACTGCCATGATGCGAATTAAGTACTTGATAGCCTAAAGTATTAAATTGTGCGACTATTTGTGAGATTTGGTCTTCAAATCCATAAACTGTTGAGCCAACCATTATTTTTATTTTTCTCTTTGCCTTGCTCATTCCTATATTACTTCTATTTCATAGTTTATCTCTTTTTGCCAGGTTTCTTTTTATGTTTATTTTTTTTAAAATTCAAATTAAGTAAGTTTGAAAGTCAATGTTTCTGGTATTTGGAGGATGACTGTAAAGTCAATTTGACTATAAACACATTTTCAAATTCTGAGATTTTAAAACCTTTTAAATCAATTGTTTAATTATTTTATGCAAATTTAACTATTTTTATGAATTTTTAGATAGTTTGTGATTACCAGTAGTTGGTGGACTTTTGGAACCTTCAACAATTTACTTGCATTAATTTAATTTCATAATGAATTTAACTTTGGCAAAACGAATATACAAAAAAAATGAGCATCCTAGGTAGATGCTCATTTTTTAAAAGATGTTAAAAGTTAATTATTTGGATACAGTCACTGTTTTGGTGATTATTTTGTTGCCTACATTCACTTTAATCATGTAAACTCCAGAAGAATACTGACTTAAATCAATTAAGTTTGTTTTTTCAGAATTTTCTATGGTTTTAATTAATACACCTAAGCCATTGTATATTGTAATCTCAGATTTTTCAGTGTTACCTTCAATCTCAATATTAAATACTCCAGCATTTGGATTTGGATATACTGTAACTAAATCATTGTTGCCATTTACTGAATTTACTCCTGTAGCTACTGTTACACATTTAATCTTAGAACATTCACATCCTGATGCATTAGATGCAACCATTTCCACACAGAATTTTCCTTGGTTGGCAAATGAGTATGTCATTCCAGTTGCAGATGAATTGATGGCATTACCATCGCCAGTGTACCAAACATAATTAATGCCAGTGGTAGTTCCTAGTGGTGTGAAAACGTATGCAGTTTTAGAAATGCTAAAATCACGTCTGAAATCAAAATCACAAGAGGTAGGTAGTGGATTAATTGAAATGGTTTTAATCATTGAATCTTTACAACCACCAGCTATAGAAGCAACCAATTTAACATTGTAAGTAGCAGCTCCACCGCCCATTCCAGTACTGTAAGTTTTGTTAGGATGCATTTGAGTAGTACTTGTATTGTCTCCAAAATCCCAGAAATAAGTGATGTTTCCTTGAGGATAAGTGGTCTTATTGGTGAAATTAACCTCTTTGCCCACACATTGATCTTCGGCTTCAAATACGACTGTAGGTTGAACTCCTACATTCAATGTCTTGATGATCTCATCTTCACAACCATTGTTTAATACCGTTTTTAATTTCACTGTTTTTGGTCCAATTATCGACCATGATTTTGATGGATTAGTAAGGGTTGATGAAGTGTTATCGCTGAATGACCATAAATAATTATTTACACTCTCCCCGGCTGGTATAGTTGAATTATTAGTAAATGGTGTAGGGGTGATGCTACAAGCAAATGGGAACGTAAAGTCTGATGTAGGTTTAGATTTTATTGTCATCTGTTTTGTTATAGAATCAGCGCAACCAAACTCTGATATAGTTAACAACTTGATGTTGTATGTTCCACTATTTTGATACGTGTGTTTTACATCTTCAACAGTTCCAAAATTTCCGTCTCCAAAGGTGTAATAAGTTCCATATTCACCCCAAGCAATGGTAGAATTGTCGGTGATATCTATTTCTGATTTAGCACAAACAGGAGCACTAGGTAGATTGAATTCTGCATCAGGTCTTGGGAATTGGTATGCATTTTTAGTTAAATCAACTCTACAACCATTGAAGTTAACACTCAATGTCACTGGATAACTTTTTGGAATGTTGTACAAGTGAGAAGGACTTGTTACATTAGATTTAGGTGAATTATCACCAAAATTCCAACTATACTGTAAAGCACCAGCACCTGATACTGTTGTTTGATTTTGGAATACAACAGGTATGCCTTCGCATTGGTTTATGACCTTAAATTTCACATTAGGCACATCAATGATGTTAACGGTAATGGTAGTGTCTTTAACTACACCCCATGGTGTACTTGTAGCAACTAATCTTACATTGTAAGCGCCAGCTGATGGGAAATTAAAATCTGGATTTTTATTGTCAGAACTGTCGTTATTTGGTGTACCAAAATACCATTTGTATGTGGCATCTCCTGAATGTATTGAAGTTAAATTATCAAAGAAAGTAGTAGTTCCTAAACAAATGGTATCGCCAAATACAAAATTAGTTTTTGGGGTTGGTGCAACCATTACAGTTCTTTTTAATGTTGAATCACAATTATATGGTCCAAAGTCGGACATATTCACAGTAAACGTAATTAAACTATCTAAATAGAAAGTATTAGGTTTAAACATAATTAATCCAGGTCCATTCGCTGATGGAAGAACTGTATCGTATTCAGTCATTGGTACAGTTATTCCCCATTTGGTATTAGCATAAATGCTTGTTACTGCCCAAGTAGTTCCATGATCAGCATTGTTATAGCCTACTGGAGGGGTAATTTCATAAGTGTTTGTTTTACCTACCTCAGCTACATCAGGATTAGCAGGTAATCCAAAGTTAAATTGCCCTTGGAAAGGCGTTCCTTGTGTGATGATAGAAGTTGGTCTTGGTTTTACAGTCACTACAATTGGCGAACGAGGACCACCATTACATTGGTTTTTATACACCAATGAGAATTCAGGATGCCAATTTGTAAGTACTTGAACTGATCCAAATTCACCAATAATGATGCTACCACCACCTTGAATGGTCATATCTGGATTAGTTACTGTAGCTCCAGCACTTTGAGAATATAATGAATTACCTGTAGGGTATAAACCACCAACTTGAGTTGTAATATAAAAACTGTATTGTTGACCAGCCGTTAAGAACAATCCATTTGTTGGCACTCTACCATAGTTTTGACCTGCTTGATTGAAGAAAGTAACTGCTCCAGAACTTAATTGAGTCCATGCACTTGAATTGGTTTCAAATCCACTGAATCCACCCGTTTTATAAAACAATTTATAACCAGTGTTAGGCACATTATACCACAAACGGAACAAGACACTATCTAAGTATATGTTTTTACTAGGTGTAACATTGTACATACCTCCATATGGGTTTGTTTGGGTAATATTAACTCCTGTATTTCCTGTTGGTCCAAATCTAATGGCTTTACTAAATCTAATGGCTTGAGCATAAAAAGTGGTGGTTCTGTTGATGTAAGGTCCTACTATTTTATTACCTATTCCTAGGGTTGTTCCACCAACATTGGCTGTGTGCCATGAAATTGAATCAGAGCTTAACACTGCATTTCCAGATAAGAAAGACAGACCAGCTCCACATTGTGCATTATTATAAGTAATAGGAGCTTGTGCATTTCCTAAGAAACTAAACACTGTTTTAAATGTATCGTTATCTGGAACTGAATCATTAACACCATTCGGTCTGAATGCCCAGAAACTGAAATTATAATCTGTATTATTGGTAAAGTTAAACGAGGATGTTACTGTTGCATTCACAAAATTCCCTGAATTAATGGTACTTGTAACATAAGTAGGTGTTTGTATTACTCCATTTACAGACCAATTCAATCTAAAACTGTCTATTCGCTTAAAGGCAGCATTACTAACTCTAATAGAAATTGGTTGGGTGTTGGTACAAATACTAGGTGCATTTAATCCAGTAACCGATATATCTAATTGAACTGGATTGTGCTCATCAGCTCCAATATCCACTATTGATGATGGAGATTTTGGTCTTACTTCATTTTCAATATCAATTAAACAAGAACTGATATTGGTTCCTTTGTTGTCAAGTTGTGTTCTAGCTGCTTTTAAATTGTTTAAATTATTGAAATAGCCAGGGTTTCCACCAATTGAGTTATTATTATAAGTAGGTGCACCTGCTGTAGGGTTGGTATAACCTCCTGTAGCAATAACAATCAAGTTGTTGCTTCCATTAAAGTAGTTATTGTAATTAATTGTTAAATTAGGAATAACAGGACTACAGTAAAAATAACACACATAAGATCCATTTCCAAAGTTAGCAAAGGAGTTGTTTTGGAAATCTAAATAATCAAATTGGTTGTTAGAAGTTTGTTGTAAAAATACTGCAGAACCAGTATTACCACTAGTAACACTTATTGAATTGTGGTAAATATTTAAATGGAAACAACCCGGTGATGATGTAGAAAAATAAATACCATATGGATTAGCTTGTGTTGATTTTCCTCCTATCATGTTGTTTTGAATGGTAGATTTAAATGAGCCACCTCCAAATTGGAAATTAGCCCTTTGTAAATACAATCCGTATTGTCCAAAATTATTGATGTTGTTTCTTTCAAAACGGAACGAGTCAACATAATCTATGTAAACTCCAACAGACCCTGTTTGTGAAGTAGGACTTAACCAAATTCTATTGCCAATGATGTCATTTCTTCTTTGGAAATAAGTTTGTATTCCTGAATAATAAGCGCCATTGATTTGATTATGTCTTATTCTGTTTCTGAACTCTAAAGTACTAGCAGATGAATTTGTGTTTCCATACAAATACACTCCATAACTACCGTTGCTGATGGTATTGCTATCCAACACAAATCTGTTGATCATATTTGCAGCCCCAGTTCCATGGTTCACTACAGCAAAGTTAGTACTTGTACTAGTAGTTACAGGGCCTGAAATGATGTTTTTAATAAACAATACACTGTCTTGTGTTCCTGCAAATCTTAATACAGAACCAAATGAGCTATTACCTAAAGAGGCATTCGTTATTCTCATTTCCCTAAAGGCTATAAATCTTGTACCATTTAGGAAAATGGTGTGATTGTCATTTGCAGATGAGTTACCATCTACTATCAATTCTACAGGTGCAGTATTGCTAGGATCCGGTCTGAAAGTAATGAAATTTATGTCAGAGGAACCGCTAATTGAATTTATTTGAATTCTATCTCCATAAGTGCCTTGTCTTACATTGAATATCACTGGACCACATACTCCTCTTGTGTTAAGAGCAGTAGCAGCTTCATTAAATGTTCTGAAATCTGGATTATTTCCACCTATAGTAAAGCTACCTTTTAATGTAAACAATGGAATTCTTATAGCAGTATCATTCATGTTATTTTGATCAGTATTGCTATTAGGATTAGTTGCCCATACTTTGATGGTAGAATTGCTTGAAGTAAAATTAAATGGACCTAAATTAAATGTGCCACTTATACCTTGTGCTAAAGATCCAGTCCAACTAAATGGAGTTTGAGCAACACCATTTACAGACCAATTAATACTCGCTGATGTCAAAGTTGTAGAGCCTGCATTTCGCAATGTTACATTGATAGTAGATGAACCAGGACATATTGTTGCTGGTGTATTTATACTATTGATAGCAGCATCAAAACTTACAGGAACAAATTCGTCTGCACCAATATCAGGATTGCTAGTAGAACCTGCGCATCCTGCATTAGGACAACGGGTATTGCCATCGTAATCACTAATCACAAAACTTGTTGGAGTCCCAGCATTGTTCATGGATGATTGATTTGAATGTAAATCAATGTTGCTGCTGTGCATTGGATTTACATTGATAGAATTTGTATCTATCAATGTATTGCTTTTCCATAATGCGATGGTTGTTCTTGCAGTAGTACTTTGATAAGCAAGATTAGCTCCTGTTGTAAATAAATTGTTGTAGTTTGAACGGTAATTAGTAGGTGTATTAATTCTTAGGGCTGGATTACCTGCATAAGCTGCAAAACTATTATTTAACAACACATTTCCAGTTGTTGAAGATTCAAAATAACCTGCAGCAGATGTACTTGCTGTAGATGTTCCACCTAAATTAACTGAATTATGCAAATACAAACTGTAAGCCACTGTATTGTTGTCTCTGATACCTATACAAGCATTGGCATTGTTACCAAGTTGAATCATGTTATTGGCTATAATTGGCCTTCTGTTTAAATTCATAGTGGAATTAACACCCATTGCCTGGTTGTATAAGCCAGTTCCTGATACTGCTCCATAAATTAAATTTCCGATGATTAAAGGTTGGTTAGCATCAGAATTTATTAAAATACCATTGTTGTGTATTCCAATGTAAGTAGTTAATGTAGAATTTGTATTGATGTTATTTTTAATCAATTTAATACCATTGATGTTTTGATTGTAAACTCCAAAAGCATATTGGTTATTGAACGTACAATTGTCAAAAGTTAAATTTTCAGTACTAGGAGCTGTAGCATTGGATAAGAAGTATGAACCGTAAGCTCCATTGTTGATGGTACATTTTCCAAAATAAATAAAATTAGAAATTCCACTTGGACTTCTGATAACAGCAAAGTTTGTACTGTTTGTTGTTGTTGTTACACCATTAAAAATCACATTGATAAAGCTATCGTTTGAAGCATTATTATCTAACAATAAAGCTGTAGAAAAAGAAGTGTTGATAGCACTAATTGTCATGTTTCTAAATTGTAAGAATCTTGAATTATTCAAATTTAAAGTGTAATTTTTGGCAGTAGTTCCATTGTAAACTAAAGCAACATCATTTGGATTTCCAGATGCAGATTGGAAGGTTACATTGTTTGTTGCAGATATGCCGTTTATTAAATCGTTGATTAATATTTGTTCGTAGTAATTACCACTAGCCACATTGAATGTTACTTTACCAGAAACACCTCCACAATACAATGCATTAACAGCTGCTGTAAAATTAGGATAATTTCCGCTTGAACCTATGGTATATGTTCCATTAAGCGCTCCACACAAATTAAACCTTGCAGTGTCATTATTATTAACAGGATCAGATGCTCCATTTGGATTTGAAGTAAACACTCTAAGTGAATTGCTTCCTGATGACATGTTAGCAGAAGTTGTAAAAGTGAAATTAGCTGTATCACATGGTGCTAAACTACCAGTCCAAGATTGTGTTACAGGACTAGCTCCGTTTAATATGTAATTAATGTTGGCTGATGTTATGGTGTTTGAACCATAATTTCTTAAGGTTACATTCACAGTGTTAGTGCCAGCAGAAATTGGTGATTTAGGTGAGTTAATTTTCATAACTCCCATGTCATTGTTGGCTAAATTGTTAACCTCATCTGCTCCCATATCTGGTGTAGATGAACGGCTTTCACCATCTACATCTGTTGTTATTATTGAACTTAAATTTTGACCAGTAAAACACGTATTTGTTGAATGTAAATCTGTTGAGGAAACAAACAAAGGATTTACTGAAGATGAATTTACTCCACCGCCAGCAGGGTATGCATTTTTATAACTATTGATGGTAATTAAGTTATTTGCTAAATTCAATACATATGAAGACGATAAATTGAAATAATTGTTATAATCTACTGCTGCTACTGCACTTGTTGGTGTAATCCATAAGGGATATGCATTCAAGGCAGTGGTATTAGAAACCATTAAATGGTTATTTCTAACTTCATTAGCAGAACCATTTTGTATAAATATTGCGGCATTGTTACTTGTATTTAAAGTTGCTGAACTTAAATCAATGCTGTTGTGATAAATAAGGTTTCTGCTTGCCGATGTCAAAAATATACCAGCCGGACCAGCAGTGTGTCTGAAATTACCTACCATGTTATTGCTTATGATGTTGTAGTCTGTTCCTGATTTTGAACAAGATGTTAAATAAATACCATAAATACCTGCATTGATGATTCTATTGGCATTTATTGTCATAAAATTGCCTTGAGTATTGTTACAATTTTGGAAATAAATTCCATAATTACTTGTAGTGGTAGTTCTTAGGTTCAATGTATTACCACTTACTATCGGTGAGTAGTTTCCATTAGAAAAATATCCATATAAATAAGAATTATTTAAGGTGTTGTTTCTTGTTATGAATGTATTGGTTAGTGCATTCATTGCTACATAAACATTGTAATAACCAAAACTAATTGTATTAGAATCAAGTATATTGTTATTTCCAAAGAAACTTTGTGTTGAAATGGTAGAGTTACTTCCATTCATTACAACTGCTGTAAATGCAGAAGAAGTAGAAGTAGTAGCAGTCCCTGTCATATCTATTACGCAATTGTTTATTCTGTTGTTTACACCATCTAAGAAATGAGCAACCCAAGCTGTAGAAGTACTGGTACTTCTGATTGTAAGATTGCGGAATGTTATGTTATTACAAGCTTTTAATTGCAATACTTGTAATGCTGTAGATGTAGTGGCAAAAGTAATGATTCTTGATCCTGCATTGCCATTACCTCCATCAAAAACAATTGTATTTGTTGTAGATGTTCCATTTATTGGTGGAACCACAACTCTTTCATTGTATGTACCTGCAGCTACAGAAAATGTAACTGGACCTGATACACCTGCACAAATCAAAGCATCAACTGCATTTTTAAATGAAGTATAATTAGTACTTCCACTTCCACTAGCATTGATTGTATATAGACCACTCATAGCTGTACAAATGCTTGTTTTTATGCTGTCATTCGATCTTTTACTGTCTGTATTTCCATTAGGAGAGGTTGTATAAGTTTCGATGTAATTAGCTCCAGTTGAAAAATTATATTGTGTATTAAAAGTAACGTGAGCGGTATCGCAAGTTGCCAAACTTCCAGTCCAACTTTGAGTAGTAACTCCACTGTTGTTAATGTTGTAATTGACATTAGCAGAAGTAACTGTGTTTGAACCATAATTTTTAATCACTACTTTGATGGTGTTATTTCCTGAACTCAATGGAAATACTGGAGATAGAATTTCGCTTACACCTATGTCATTTGTACCCAAACCAGTAACTTCGTCTGCTCCAATATCTGGTTTTGAACTTCTTGTTTGACCGTCAATATCTGTTGCCACTCCTATAGATGCAGCATCGTTACATGGTGCTGATGAGTGCAAATCTGATAAAGATACATAATTAGGATTGATGCTAATTGAGTTCAATCCACCTCCATTAGGAAAGGCTGCTTTATAGTTGTATAATTCATATGAAGGTCCGCCATTGTACATCAAACTAGAGCTAGTAGATAAATTATAATAGTTGTTATAGTCAACATTAGTTACAACCGCACTCGATGATAAATATAAATTAAATGCATTAACCGAAGCAGGATTTGTTACAGCTAAATGGTTATTTCTTACATCGTTTAAGCTACCACTTGTTATAAAAATACATGAATTTGTTCCAGATGTTGTAGCAATATCCATGTTTACACTGTTGTGGTATAGTTGATTTCTAGTACAAGAAGTTAAATAAATACCATAAGTACCTGTTGCATACCTAAAATTACCTCCTACCATGTTGTTGTATATTCTGTTAAAACCAGTTCCAGAATTTGAACAAGAGTTTAAATAAATACCCATTTGTCCAGGGTTAAGAATTTTATTTCCATTTAATTCAAAATAAGTAGTGCCAGAATTATTTAAACTTTGTAAATATACTGGAATATTTGATGTTATAGAAGTTCTCATTGTTACAGAGTTTCTATTAAATCTCAATGAAAATGGATTTACAAAATAAACACCATATTGATACCCTTGATTAAAACTGTTATTAAAAACATTGATGATGTTATTCGTATTATTTAATGTTATGTACATGTTATAATACCCAGCATTGATGGTGTTACTATCTACCGAATGATTATTTGCTATTGTAGATGCAGTACTAACACTTGTTGCATTTCCATTGATAACCACAGGTATTAAATTAGAAGCTGTTGCACTTGCTCCTGAACCACTTATTTCTATTACACAATTACTAACTCTGTTATTAAATCCATCTAAGAAATGAACAGGCCAAGCATCTGTTGTTGAAGGAGCTTGTATGGTCATATTTCTAAAAATAACATTGTTACAATTGCTGAATCTCAATACATATGGCAAAGAAGCCGATGTACTTGAAAATGTCAAAATTCTGGTTGAAGCATTTCCATTTCCACCATCAAAAGTGATGGTATTTGTAGTTGATGTCCCATTGATAGCAGGAATGCTTATTTGCTCAGAATATGTAGAGGCTGAAACAATGAATCGAACTGGAGTTGCTATACCACATGATTGCATTGCGCTGATAGCAGCTGCAAATGTGGTAAAGTTAGTAGAACCACTGCCTGAAGGATTGATGGTATAATTACCTGCCAATCCTACACAACCATTCATTCTTAATGTGTCATTTGGTATATAAGAATCTGTAGTTCCATTAGGAGCACTTGTAAAGAATTTCAAACTCCAATTACCTGTAAAATTGTATTGATTACTTCCTGTGAAAGTAACAATAGCTGAATCACATAATCCCAATGAGCCAGTCCAAGCTATGGTTTTAACTGTAGAGGCATCCCTGTAACTAACATTGGCTGATGTGACAGTGTTAGTTCCGAAATTTCTTAAAACAACAATGATGTCTCTGTTGCCAGAACCAGCAATGCCATTGTTAGGATGAATTACTCTACTAATTCCTATATCATTAGTTAAAGGATGAAAATCTGCTCCAATATCAGTTAATGAACATCTTGTTTGTCCATCAATATCGGTTAATATTGAATTGTTTAAAGGAACAAGTAAGATAGGACCACCGCTTATATGTAAATCACTACTCGATACATATCCAGGATTTACATTTACTGAATTTGCATCTCTACCACTGGCTGTTCTCCATGCTGCAATGGTAGTATAAGCAGTAGTATTTAAATAAGCTAAATTAGTACCTGAAGTATATAAATCATTAAAATTAACAGGGTTGTAATTTGTAATGGTTGTAATTCTAATTGCAGGTGCCCCTGTAGTTGAAGAAAAAATATTATTGGTTACATTACTGGTATTACTGCTTATACTTTCAAAGAATGCAGCTGCAGACGAGCTTGTATTTTGTGTAGTAGTTATATTGATGGTGTTATGAATAAAATCTGATCCATAATCATTGGCTACTCTCAGTCCGTAAGTACTATTTGCAGAAGTACCAATCTGAATCATGTTATTAAATATCTGAGGTTTTCTTAATGCATTTATTGTTGAATTTACTCCAAAGTATTGATTGTACATTCCAGTTCCTCCAACAGCACCACTGATGGTATTGCCATAAATGATTGGTCGTTTGGTATCATCTAATATCATAATCCAATAATTGTAAATTCCAGTGTAGGCAGTGTAAGTAGAATTGGTTGTAATTTTATTGTAAATAAATTTTAAACCATCTAAATATTGATTATACATTCCATAAGCATATTGATTTTTAAATTCACAATTGAAAAAGGTTAAATTTTGAGAACTTGCTCCTAGAATACTTGAAGAACTTGATTGTAAAAATGTACCATAAGAACCATTATTTACACGGCAATTACCGAAATATAAATAATGAAATATTGCATTGGATGGTGAATTAATCACTGCAAGGTTTTGAGATGTTGATGTAGTTGAAATACCATTGAATGTCACATTGATAAAGGAATCATTGTTTGAATTATTCAATATGGACAAAGCTGTACCAAAATTTGTATTAGATGCTGTAATTGTCATGTCTTTAAATCGGATGAAAGTAGCTCCATCCAATCTTAAAGTAAAATTATTGGTCGTATTGGCAGAAAAAGTTAAATTGACATCGCTGGCATTTCCGGTAGCTGATTGGAAAGTAACATTGTTTGAAGCAGATAATCCTGAAATGCTATTAGGAATAATGATTTGTTCATTGTATGTTCCACTAGCCACATTAAAGGTCACTTTGCCACTTACACCACAATTGATTAAAGCTGAATCAGCTTCACCAAATCTTTTGAAATTAGAACTTCCACTACCACTTGGATTGATGGTATAAGTTCCACTTAAACCTGCACAAACTACAAAAGTGCGACATAATGTATCGTTGTTGGTACTGTTGTTAGCAGCGCCATTGATACTATCTATCCACACTTTGATTGTGTATGTACCAGTTGATCCTATATTAAGTTGATTACTAAAAGTAGTACTATAAATGCTTCCAGCTGCAACGCTTAAACCAGTTAATGACTGTTCAACTGGTGTATTAGAGCCAAGTTGGTACCCAATTTTCATGGAACTGATACTTGAATTAGTGTAATTGGCCATGGTGATACCAATTGTATTATTACCCAATACATATTTTGTTGGCAAATGGTTTGAAATAACCTGCCCATCTGTTGTTGATGAAGTAACTATCAAAGTATAATCCTCTATTTCTCCATAACCCAAATTACAAGGATTTGCTCCTTGTCCACCTAAGTCTCCAGTAACTCTGATGCGATACACCCCTGGATTTTGTCCACTGGGAATAGTAAAGCTACCTGTTACAGTAACACCTGGTGAAGTATTACTTGAAGTCCATACCAATTCTGGAGAGGATGTAGAAAAAGTTCCATTTTGATCATAATCGATAAAAATTCTTGCTCCTGTGGTGTTACTTCCACCATTTTGTATAGAAAAATTGATAGTAGAATTAGCAGCACCAGAGACAGCCATGGATGTAAAATTAAAATAATTTGGTGCTAATCCAGTTGCTGTTGTACTGTTATTGATTGTACTTCCTAATGTTACATTCTGCAAACCAATTCCATAACTGTTGATGTTAGTAACTGTAGGTGTACAATAATTTGGTGGAGAAAAACATTGTGAATTTAATTGAAGGGTAATCCAACTAGTAAATAATACCGTTAGTAGAATTTTCTTTAACATATAGTTTTTTTAATTATTTATCCTCAAATAAAGTAAAATAATCTCTTTATTTTTTTTAATAAAACTAATATAATTAAAATTAACATTTAACTATCTGTTTTTCAATTGATTTAATTTGAATCAAATTGTCAAAAAATAGTTAAATTTTTGTTTTTGTTTAACCAAAATTAATATTTGTTTAAACATTTATGTTAAAATAATAGTCTAAATGACCCTTCAAACATGATGGTATTAGATTCTAAAATGAAACAAAAAACTATGTTTTAAAATTCTAAAATCTGAATTAAATATCTAAAACCAACATTTGGCAATGGTTTCACTGAAGTTCTTGGTTCAGTATTAAGATTTAAATAATAAGCAATGCTGTTCCAATCGCCACCAATGTACTGATTTTTTTCGGCTAACAATTCACTCACATTGCCTGCCATGTTGTATAATCCAAGCTCATTTGGCCAATAGGAATACACCGCAGTGGTAATGAATTTATCTATATCGTCTTCGCAATTAACATAACCTTTAAAAACAGTATCAATTTTATTAGATTGAAATACTTTAACTGTTTTATAACATTTATTAATGGTTAAATCCCCTGTAGAATCTTCTTTTATATTTTCTTCTCCGATGGCTTTAAAGTTAGCTAAATAATTTCCTCTTGAATTTCTGACAAACTTTCCATCCCAAGGGTATTCTCTATTCTGTTTGCCAGCATTAGCTGCCATAATCCATTCTGCTTTGTTAGGCAATCGAATCAACACTTTCTTAAATAGTTTTGATTCAATACTGTTGACTTTATTTGTCAACCATTGACAATAATTTTGAGCTTGTTCATAGCTTATACCAACTAATGGAAACTCTTTGTAAGCTGAGTGTCTAAAATAATAACGAACAAAAGGTTCAAAGTATTTAAAATTTTTGTTTTCTATCCAAACCGTTGTGTCGGGCAATGCCTTTTGATAAGCAGTTTTATCATTAGACTTTAATAAATCTTGAAGATAAACTAGATAATCACCATTTTTCATTTCATGAGCTAGCATCAAAACAGAATCTTTCACATACATCCAATTTTGTTTTTTGGCTTTTTTGTATGGCTTTGGCAATTTACTAGAGCAAAAAATAATACAAACAAGCAAGGAAAAGGCAATGTATAGTTTTTCTATTTTCATGTGTATTATAACTAAATAATAGGCAATTTATTGTTTTTTAATTTAATTTCCAAACTTGTAAAACTTTTGAATTTCAAAATAAATACCTTTTGATTTTTAATTTGCTTTTTTTAGTTGACCTGATTTTTTTTATTATGTCCTTTTGAGGATATTGATCTATAAAAAATGGGCTTATTTTTATATTATATCCATTTTCTGTTTTAGTGGGATTGTAATTATAAAATATCAATTGATTATGTTTTGATTGATTATTACAACATGGCATTCTATCTTTAAGAATAATTTTACCGTATTTATCAGATAACCCATAGTAATTATTGTTTGTATCTTTATAAAAATTAAATTCCCCAGTTTCTAAGGTATCATATATGTCTTTTATATCTGGGCAATCACAAATTTTCCATATATGTAAATTATAAAATTCATTTTTTGAGAACACTGTAGTAAATTCAATAGATTTGATAATATCGGTTTTAAAATTTTTATCGTTTCTAATTTCGACCTTATTATACCCTTTTTCACTAATAAAATCATAATCTTGAAAATTCATCTTCATATTACTTTTTTTATATTTCTCTAAACAACTATCTGAATAACAATTTGAATATATATAACGCCCAGTATCATAGTTAGTTCTTTTACTAAATTTAAATTCCAGCTCCTTTGAGTAAAAATATTCTGTTATGGATTCTATATATGGGATGTTCAATTCAATTTCAATCTGACTACACCCATCTATATCACAATATGGGTCAGAACATGTGCAAAAAGAATGTTTCTCAATAAATCCATATTCAATTTCCTTTGTTAGAATTGAAAATTCATTACTATCGATGTAAATAAATTCATAATAAAGATGAGTCTTTAGTAGTTTGTCAACAAACATAAACTGGTTCTCATTATGGTATAATTTTACATTCTTTATTAACCCCCTTTTATTGTATTCATAACAAGCCAATGTGTCGCCATGTTTATTGTACTCAATGATGTAATGAATTTTCCCAAATTGTGCTTTTAGTATATTCAAATTAAACAAAATTGTTACAGATAGATAAATAATTTTCTTAGTCATCTATTTGTAATAACTCATTTACGTAAAAAATATTATGATAGAAGATAATCTTCTAAACCACCACATTCACAATTCTACCTTTTACAACAATGATTTTTTTGGGTGTTTTGCCCTCTAAATATTTTATAGTTTGTTCGTTGGCTAATACTTCATTTTCTATTTCTTTGGTGTCTTTGTCTAAAGCAAACAACATATTAAAACGCACTTTGCCATTGAATGAAATAGGATAATTGAATTCGTTTTCTACTAAATACTCTGCATTAAACTGAGGCCATTCTTGGTACTCTATTGAACCATTATGACCAGATAATGACCAAAGTTCCTCACATATATGTGGAGCATAAGGAGACAATAATGTGATTATTGGTTCTAAAATTTGTCTTTTATTGCATTTTAATTCTTGCAATTCATTCACACAAACCATAAACGCACTGACCGAGGTGTTAAAACTGAAATCTTCGATGTCTTCGGTGGCTTTTTTAATGGTTTTATGTAATATTTTTAACTCTGCTTTACTTGGTTCATCATTTGATAGTAAGAAAGTCTCGTTCTCACCTTGATGAAACAAACGCCACAGTTTTCTCAAAAATCTTAACACTCCCTCAATCCCTTGTGTGCTCCATGGTTTGGCATCTTGCAGCGGACCCAAAAACATTTCATACAAGCGCAATGTGTCAGCTCCGTATTCATTGCAAACATCATCAGGATTGACTACATTGTGCCATCGTTTTGACATTTTACCTACTTCTGAAGTTGCAAGAAAAACATTGTTTTCAAATTCAAATTCGGCATTTTCAAATTCAGTTGGTCTCCACTTTTTTAATGCTTCAATATCTACTTCATTATTTTTAACTAAGTTTATATCTACATACACTGATGAAGTTTCATAATTATGTTTCAAGCCTGATGAGATAAATTTATTGGTATTATTTACTCTAAAAATAATGCTTGACATTCCCTGAATCATCCCCTGATTCACCAATTTTTTTGCTGGTTCTTTGAAGGGCAAATACCCTAAATCGTGTAAAAATTTAGTCCAAAATCGGAAGTACAATAAATGCCCAGTGGCATGCTCACTTCCGCCTACATACAAGTCAATGTTTTGCCAATAATCTACTGCATTTTTTGAAACAAATTCTTCGGTATTATGGCAATCCATGTATCTTAAAAAATACCAAGATGAACCTGCCCAACCCGGCATAGTAGTTGTCTCTAAAGGGCATCCGAGATATTCCCATTGCTTAGCCCTAGATAATGGCGGCTCTCCGGTTTCTGTAGGTAAATACTTATCAATTTCTGGCAACACCAAGGGCAAATCTTTTTCATTCATGGTTTTTGGTATTCCATTTTCATAATACACTGGAATAGGTTCGCCCCAATATCTTTGCCTACCAAATACGGCATCACGCAATCTGTAATTTGTTTTTCCTTTACCAATACCCTTTTCTTCAACCGCATGAATAACAGTTTTTATTGCCTCTTTT
The DNA here is from genome assembly GCA_964450355.1 of uncultured Flavobacteriaceae bacterium. Lineage (GTDB taxonomy): Bacteria > Bacteroidota > Bacteroidia > NS11-12g > UBA955 > CAYVDH01. The sequence goes on along the minus strand of CAYVDH010000002.1, from coordinate 41,081 downwards.
ACTTCCAAGCCATTCAAAAAGTCAGAATTGATGATAAAGCCTTGTTTGGATTCGTAAGGTTCTTTGACCTCATCCCCCAGCCCCTTTTCCAAAGGAGAAGGGGTGAAAGTTTGTTTTTCAGAAATAATTTTTTCTAACTTTGAAATTACTGTTTCAATATTAGAGTTCACTTCTTCATTTGTAAATCTAACAACCTCAAACCCTAATTCGTTTAATCTTTTTGTTCTTGCTTCATCTGAAATTATATTGTCTTCAAGACTATGTATCAAACCATCAATTTCTATAATTAAATTTAGCTCTAAACAAACAAAATCTGGAATAAATCTATCAATGATATGTTGTCTTCTGAATTTAGCATTTTTAACTTGCCTATTTCTAATTAATTCCCAAATTTTCTCTTCTTCTTTAGTTGGATTTGATCTATTTTCTTTAACAAAGGCAATGAGTTTTGAATAAGTTTGTTTATCTGTAGTATAATAACCAAATTCAATATCTGAATCTTGTTCCCCTCTCCTTTGGAGAGGGGTTAGGGGTGAGGTTAAATGACTTTCAACCCTCTTACCAGCTCCCTCATCAACACCCTCTTTTGAGTCCTTTAAAAAGTTTTGTTCCACTCCTTCTACCACTTGTAAAATGGGCAAATTAAAATGTTTTGCAAAACTAAAATCTCTGCTGTCATGAGCAGGTACTGCCATTACTGCGCCTGTTCCGTAACCAGCTAAAACATAATCTCCAATCCAAATAGGAATTTTATTTCCAGTAAAGGGGTGAATGGCATAAGTCCCAGTAAATTCACCACTGATATTTTTAACATCTGCTTGCCTTTCTCTTTCACTTCGTTTTTTTGTTTTATCAATGTAATCTGATACAGACTTAAAATAATCTTTATGAGTAAGCTGTAAAACCAATTCATTTTCGGGAGCTAAAGTTAAATACGAAACCCCAAATACAGTATCAGGACGAGTAGTGAAAACTTCAATTGTTGTATCACTATTTTCTACCTTAAATTCAATTGAACATCCTTCACTTTTACCAATCCAATTTCTTTGGGCTTCTTTTATGCTTTCTGTCCAATCTAAAGCATCTAAATCATTTAACAGCCTCTCTGCATAGGCAGAGATTCTCAAACTCCATTGCAACATCAATTTCCTTTCTACAGGATAACCTCCTCTCTCACTAACCCCATCTTTTATTTCATCGTTAGCAAGTACCGAACCCAAGGCTGGACACCAGTTCACCATTGTTTCACTCAAAAATGCCAATCTGAAATTCAATAAAATATCTGATTTTTCTTTTTCATTAAATTGTTTCCATTCTTCAGGCGTAAATTGTAAGTCATCGGATTGCAAGCCATTCTTCTCAAATTGATTAATTAACTTATCTATAGGTTCAGCTTTATCCAAAGCAGGATTGTACCATGAATTAAACAATTGAATAAAAATCCATTGAGTCCATTTATAATATTCAGGGTCGGAAGTTCTAATTTCTTTGTCCCAATCAAAAGAAAATCCAATTCTATCTAATTGTTCTCTGTATCTTTTTATGTTTTCCTCGGTAGTGATAGCAGGGTGTTGACCTGTTTGAATGGCGTATTGTTCAGCTGGTAATCCAAAGGCATCATAACCCATAGGGTGTAATACATTAAAACCTTTGTGTCGTTTATATCTTGATACTATATCACTAGCTATATAACCAAGAGGATGGCCAACATGCAGACCCGCACCACTAGGGTAAGGAAACATGTCTAACACATAATATTTAGGTTTGTTAGTATCAATTTCGGCTTTAAATGTTTTGTTTTCAGCCCAAAATTTTTGCCAGTTTTTTTCTATTTCATTAAAATGATAATTCGACATAATTACAAGATGCAAAAATATTGAAAACTAGCTATGTTTTCATTTTAATATTTGAATTTGCAAAATTGGGTGCTTATATCCTAAATCCCAAACCAAAATTGATCATCACTTGTTGAGGTAAAAGTGAGAAATCTACATTGGATGTGGTTTGTTGTGATTTGTTTAAAAGAGAATTGTACACTCTATTTTTGGTTTCGTTCGTACCAAAAATTTGAATTGGAGTATTGATTTCAAAACTGATAGTTTCTTTGATTTTAAATTTCACCTTTGGCGCAATAAAACCATTGAATGAAAATGAAGTCATTTTAGTTTTAAATCCAACTTCTGGAGTACTGGTTAAAAGTTGGTAATTAGATGACAAAATGCATGCAAAAGCAAAGACTGTTTTTTCATTTTTTGATCTTAATAATTTTACATAAGGTGCAATAAACAGTCCAAAATTAAAAGAAGTGTTTTTCGTGTTTTGCTCAGCAATATTAATAGAATCTATTGCATACGAGTTTTTTACATTGTTTTTATTGAACCTTAAATCAGTAAGGATTACATCCAGTTCATTGTTTCCTTTTTGAATTGAAATGCCTGGTGTTAATTTTAATATTTGAAAGTAGTTACCTTGGTTTTCAAATCGACTCGAATTCGAGTTTTTTTGATTGAAGTACTGAGTGCTGTTCAATAATTTTAATTCATAATTGAATTTTTGAGCATTTAATTTTGTTGAAATTAAGACGAATAAAAGACAATATTTAATTTTCATTGGTTATTAATATTTACTCAATAACGCAATGGTTCATTATTTATTATTTCGTGAACTTAATGTGACAAAATTGAAATAAAGTTACAGAATAAATGATGATAATGCCCTATTAAACATTGTCATTTAAACTTTATTTGGTGAAAAAAACACAAAATAAATCCAATAAACTGTTAAAATACTAATCAATGAAATGATAACAATATACAATAGTTTCCTGCCTTTTTCTTTTTCACTATTTTTTTTGAAATCAAAGTAATAAGCTATTAAAACCCCAAAACCAAATAAAATCAGAAGATATTTCTGCATTGATTATTATTCAAATTCAGATTGCAATATTTTTTTGATTTCTATGATGGTTTCTTCTTCTAATTCAGTGCGGCTTACTAAAAACTCATTAGGAGTATCTAACACAGCTTTAGCAGTATCCAAACCAACAGCTTTTAGTTCATCAATGATCCAGCTTTCTAATTCATCAGCAAATTCTTCGATATCAATATCTGAATCGTCAAATTCTACATCTTCTCTATAAACTTCTATATCATATCCAACCAAACGGCTAGCTAAACGAATATTAAAACCACCTTTTCCTATAGCTAAACTTACTTGATCAGGATGTAAATACACATTTGCTTTTTTATTGACATCATCCAAAGTAATAGAAGAAATTTTTGCAGGATTTAAGGAACGTTGTACAAACAATGAAATGTTGGTTGTAAAATTTATGACATCGATGTTTTCGTTTCTTAATTCGCGCACAATACCATGTATTCTGCTTCCTTTCATACCCACGCAAGCTCCTACTGGGTCAATTCTGTCATCGTAGCTCTCCACGGCAATTTTAGCTCTTTCTCCTGGCTCTCTAACAATCTTTTTGATGGTTATTAACCCATCTAAAATTTCAGGAACTTCTAACTCCATTAATTTTTCTAAGAATACAGGTGATGTTCTTGATAATATAATTTTGGGCGAAGCATTTATCATGGTTACATCGTGAACAATGGCTTTCACTGTTTCGCCTTTTTTATAGAAATCTGCAGGAATCATTTCAGACTTAGGCAAAATCAATTCATTGCCTTCATCGTCCAACACCATGATTTCTTTTTTCCAAATTTGATATACTTCTCCTGAGATTATTTCACCTACTCTATCTGAATATTTTCTGAACAATTCATCTTTTTCCAATTCTAGAATTTTAGTCATCAATGTTTGTCTAGCTGACAAAATGTTTCTGCGACCAAATAAATCTAACTCTACTTTATCGGTTGCTTCTTCCCCTAATTGATAATCTTCTTCAATTTTACGAGCATCTGTAATACTTATTTGTAAATTTTCATCTTCTACTTCTTCATCATCTACTATTAATCTGTTGCGGTATATCTCTAAATCTCCTTGTTCCGTGTTTATAATGATATCAAAGTTGTGATCATCACCATATCTTTTCTTTAACATGTTTCTAAATACATCTTCTAATACACGCATCATCGTTACGCGGTCAATGTTTTTAAACTCTTTAAATTCTGAGAATGAATCTACTAATGCTTTGATACTTATTGATTGATTGTTGCTCATTTGAATGATATTATAATGTTTGCTTTTTTTATTTGATTAAATTGAATTGTTTTAGTTTCAATTGATTTGATTTTCTTTTTTTTATCTGGTGCAATTTCGAAAGCAAGAGTTTCATTATTTAATGAAATTAATTTCCCTTCAAATTCATTGTCATCTGTCGTCTTAATTTTAAAATTTCTACCAATATGTTTAGGGTATTGTCTTAACATTAACAAAGGACTATCAGCTCCAGCAGTAGTGACATCGATACTGTATTCAGTATTGTCTGCCAGTGGTTCTTCTAATAATTTATTGATGCTTCTACTTAGCTCGGTTATTTGGTTAATCCCCAGTAAAACATCACCATCAACAATGATTTCATAATGTTCTTGTTGCTGATTAATTTGCAATAAAAACATTTGGTCATTATTTGCTAATGCTTGATTTGTTGCTGTTAGTATAATTTCTTTTACTGTCATATAACAAGTGAGGGGCTTTCGGCCCCTCACTCAAAACTTTATATTTTATGATGCAAATGTATGTCTTTTTTTAAATTTTACAAAATATTTATCTCTAATTTTAAACTAAATACAATTTAAACTTCTGTTATTCAAACTATTCTATTAATTTGGAATCACTGCTTTATTTGAAGGTGTATTCTGATTTGGCTTTGTAGTGGTGGTATTTGTACCACTAGTATTGGTGGAACTAGGTATGTTAACTGGTGTTGTTTTATTTGGTTTTACTGTTCCTCCATTTGTATTAGTGGTGCTAGTTGGTGTATTCGTATTTGAATTGGTAGTGCTTGGTTTTGATGTCCCTGTATTAATTGGTTTGTAATCGGGTTTGCTATCATTCTTTTTTACAGTAGTTCCTGAACTTGAACTTGAATTAGTATTGCCATTGCTGCTTCCATTATTACTTGAATTATTAGTACTACTTGTTAAAATAGCTTCTCCTAATGCCCCTAAAATAGCTCCAAATAAACTTCCTTTTTGTTGGCTTGGTGTACTTACCTCTTCTATGCTTTCATCTTTACTACCTTCTGGCATTGAAGGACCACCTTCTGGCACTTTATTACCTGGAGTTAAACCTTTAATACAACTATCTAATTTTTCATTGCATCTTCTTTGTTGTTTGATGACAAAATTATATTCTGTTCTCAATTCATTTAATTGATTCGTCAAGTTGTTAACCTTGTTTTGCAAGGTATTGTTCTGAGTTTTTAATTCTTCTATGCTTTTGTTTTTATCTTCAATTTGTTTGATGTACTCATCGCAATTTGAACTGTTGTTTTTAGCTTTCAACGTTACTATTTCAGCTTCTAATTCAGCTTTTTGTTTTTTCAAATTGTCATTCTCTGATTTAAGAGAAGTCAATTCAGTTTCACAATCAGTAGATTTCTTTTTCACATTGACTAATTCAGCTTCAAGGTTGCTAATTTTTTTATTCAATTCTGTTGCATCTGATTCTGACGCATTTTTCTTAAGTGTAATAATCTCTGCTTCAAGCTCTGCTTTGCGTTTAGCACAATCATCACTCAATTTTTTGTTCTCAGCTACATCAGACTCAAGACTGTTAATTTTAGATTTTAATTTAATGATTTCAGCTTCTAATTCAACATTTTTCTTAGCCGCATCGCTGTTGTCTGTTTCACTTAATTTCTTTTTAAGAGTAATCACTTCTGCTTCTAATTCAACTTTGCGTTTATTGCAATCATCGTTGTCTTTTTTTACAACATTAACTTCAGTTTCTAATGTAGTTATTTTAGATTTTAATTTCACAATTTCTGCTTCAAACTCTGCTTTGGTTTCATTGCATTTTTTCAAAATTTCATCGTTGCTTCCCGAATTTCCACCTTTTGCAATCACTTGTTTCAAACTATCTATTGTTGAATTCAATCTTACAACTTTAGCATTTAATACAGTGTGTTGTTTACTTAATTCAGCTAATTCTGCTTTGTATAGATTTTTTTCATCTTCACATTTTTTCAATTTGGTTAAAGTTTCTGCTTCATTAACTGAACTAATGTTCTTTTTACATGCTTCAAGTTCTGCATTCTTTTGTGCAATGGTAGAATTAAGCACTTCAGTATTGTCTTTGCATGTTTTTAATTGTGCTGTTAATTCTTTAACCTGATCTTCTAATTTTTTAATGATGATTTGTGCTTCTGTTTGACTGTTGGATTTTTTGCACTTGTCAAGCTCTGCACTAAGCATGATAACTTGTAAATTCAAACTATCAAGTTGTTTGTTTGCTTTTAATAATTTCTCTGCATCAGTACCTTTAACAACTTCTGCATTGTTTTTAGCTCCAGTGCCTTTTTTCAAATTGCTAATTTCCACTTCCAATTCACCAATTTTTTTAGTCGCTATGGCTAATTGATTTTTAAGGGAGTTTATTTCATTGTCTTTAGCAATTTTACTTTCTTCACAATCTTTAGTTCTTAACTTTTCTCTTTCGTACAATTCACATGGAGTCATTGGCTTACCTGTAGTTTCATTGTACACGATTTTAGTACCACATTTTCTCAAAGCTTCTAATTCAGCATCTTGAATTTGTTTATTTCTATTTGCTTCTTCTAATTGTTTTTTCAACCTTTCTATCTCAGTAGCTTGATTAGTTACTTTTGTTTGTAGTACAATGTTTTCATTTGTTAGAATTGTGGTTTGATTTTTACAATTTCTCAATGCATCTGATTCATTGTATGTACCTTTTTCTTTGTCCTGAAGTTCTTTTTCTTTTTGCTCTAATTGCTTTTGTTTGTTATTAAGTTCAATTTCTTTTTGTTTTAATTGATTTTCTTTTTCAATATCAACTTTAGATTTTATTATTTTTTCAATGTAAATGGTATCGCGTTTTACTTTTATTTCTCCGTTTTTGGTTTTATAAATGGTGTCGCGTTTAACAATTTTAATCGTATCTCTTTTTATGATTCTAATAGTATCATGTTTAACTAATTTTAAAGTGTCTTTAATTTTAGTTTCAAAAGTATCTGTCACTACTGGATCTACTTTTTCTTCGTACCAAGATTGATGGCAATGTCCAATTCCAAAAGATACACCTCCATAAATATCTGCACCTCTGAAATTACTGTTACTTGCCACACCCAATAATCCTCCTAAATTATCACTACCAAAAAACACTGGTCCTATACGGGTGTATGCTCCAACATAAAAATTCTTGTAATTTTCTGATAATGTCAAAGGCATACTGAATTCAAATCCTCTTGATTCAATTCGTGGCACTAATGATACCATAGAAGTTGCTCTCATGCCTGTAGAATTAATTCCTTTTAAGCTTTGATTCCACACTAATGCTGTATAAAAATGTTTAGTCCATCTTACATCTGCTTGAAGGTTAAATGCTGCAGGTAATGCCATTGTAAAATCTGAAGTTTTAACTCCTCCTAATCCTGCAAATACTCTATTACCAATGGTATCTAAAGCATTTTGATTACCAACATTAAATCCATTGAGAACAGAACTTGGTGCATTAATGGTATTTATATTGTTACTTGAAATGGCGTATTTAGTTGAGTTTCTTCCGTATTTTACAGCTCCTAAATCATTCAATGCCATAGACAATTTAAAATCATAATCAGTTTTTCTATCGTTTAAAAAACATTTATTTTTAGGTGCATATCTACCTCTTTCTTGTCTAAAAGTATAAGTCAATCCTAAGTCTAAACCTGCTCCTGCTCCTTTACTTTGAAGTGAAAATAAACCATATGGTCTGTTAAATGGTTCAATCAAATTTTTATCGTCTGTGTAAGCATATTCTATGTCTGCATTTTGAATTGTGGCACTATTATTACCTGTGATAGCAGCATCAAAACCATTGCCTTTAACATAAGCAGCACCTAAACCTCTGATAAATTTTACTGACAAACCCCCATCTAATTGATGTTTATCTGATTTTGCCATGGTACCAGCAAAGGTGAAACTGAGTTCTTGATATGTTTGTGCATTCACTCCAAATTTACCATTGCTGTATGTTTTATTTCTTTGTAAGCCATTGCTTCCATTGTATATTCCTCCACTGCTATCTATTCCATTAAATGCCATACGAGCAAATGGTTCAGCAATACCAAACACATTGATAGCGCTTCTTTGACGAGTATTGATAGACATATTTATTGATTTACCAACAGGAAACATCATTGCAGGCCCCCATATGTCTTGTTGAAAACTGAAATACTTATCTTTTCCATTTAAATTTTCCAACAGCCAATTTTTTTTATAATCGGCTTTATCATCCAACCGTTTATAATTGATATCATAATTGTCATTTGCCCAATGATTGAGCTTGATAGGTGCATTATAATCTAAATAGTTGTTGTAAAAATTTAGTCCTCTACCCCAAAAGTTAAAATAATACTTGTATTTTGAGTCTGCTATAGTTGAAGCATTGTTATATACTCCATAAGTGCCAGCATAATTACTGGTAGTTCTACCCAACCATTGTTGAGCATAAATGCCATTGATAATGAAAAGAAACAGAATGACTAATGATGATTTTGTAGTTTGTGTACACATAAGCTTGATGTTTAGGTTTTTTTATTTTTTAGATAAAAGCGCAAAATAAATGCTTTTATACTAATTATCTTTCAAGCATTGTGCCAAATTGTATTTTAATTAAGACACCTATTGTCTTTCAACGGTTTTATCTATTAATTTGGTCTAATTATTAAAAATAAAATTGAAATTACATAGTATTCATAATACATTTGAATTTTTAAATTCATAGTGAATACATACAAAGCAACAATTATTCATCCCGATGTAAAAGGAGGAAGATGCGGTGGCAACGTAATAATCAATATCAATGACATTGCTTTTATTAGTGATGACTTTCAATTGACTTTTAAATTAAATGAAATAAAAGTGAATGGTGGTGGGTCGGGCGATAGATACATTTTCTTTACCTTAAAAAACAATCCCAACATTTCTATTTATACAGATGATAAAAAAATATTAAAAGACGAACATCTTAAATTTCATCCAACTTTAGTTGCTGATATAAAACAAGCAAAAAAAACCATAAATAGATTCTGGAAATTCACTTTTCTTATTATAGCAATCATTACTTTGAGTATTGTGGGTTTGTATTTATTAAAAGATAAAATGGTTGAAAAACTTGCTAAACAAGTTCCTATTGAATGGGAAAAAAGTGCAGGAGATAAATTATTTAACACCATGTCTTTGAACTATAAGTTCATTAAAAACGATTCATTAAAAAAAGAATTTCTTACCATAGCAGAACCATTATTCAATGAAATTAAAAAGCAGGGTTATACTGTTGATTTGTATTTTGTCAACGACCCTACTATCAATGCTTTTGCTTTGCCAGGTGGTAAAGTAATAGTACAATCTGGATTAATTCAAAATGCAAAAAATTGGGAAGAAGTAATGGGTGTATTAGCCCATGAATTAGCACATGTGACTAGAAGGCACCATATCAGAGGAATCATCAATAATTTAGGTATTTTTGCTTTGCTTTCTGTTACCCTTGGCGATGTCAGTGCATTGGCTGGTACATTTGCCAATGTAGGGGGCGAATTAGCCACCTTATCTAACAGCAGAGAGTTTGAAAGAGAAGCCGATGAAACGGGATGGGATTATTTAATTAAGGCTAAAATAAATCCTCATGGATTGACAAGTTTTTTTGAAACTATAAAAAAAGAAAATAAAATAGATTCTGCAATTGGAAATGCTGTAGATTTGTCTTTTTTATCTACTCACCCCAAAACACAAGAAAGAATAGATAAATTGAAAGAAAAAGAAAAGAAATTAATTGACATATTTAAACCTTTGCCCAATACATTTGAAGAGTTTAAAACAAAAATGAATAAATCAAAATAATTATGAATATTAAAATAGAAGGTAAACCAGTATTTACTTATTTAGTTGTTGAATTAGACCCAGGTGAGACCATCGTTACTGAATCAGATGCCATGTCAAGTATGTCTGCTGAATTGGATATGGTTGCAAAATTTAATGGGGGATTTTTTGGTAGCATCATTAAAAAAATATTTGGAGGAGAGAGTTTATTTATCAATCATTTTACAAACAATACTGATAAAAAATTGTCCATACACCTTACTCAAGCCACACCAGGTGACATGCATTTGAAAGAATTAAATGGCGAAAGTTATTGTTTACAAAGAGGGGCATATATTGCCTCCGAATCAAATGTAAAAGTAGGCGTTAAATGGGCAGGTATTGGTTCTTTGCTAGGTGGCGAAGGCTTATTTAAATTGCAAGTATCAGGAAAAGGTAAAGTTATTTTTGGAGCTTATGGCGGGATTTTAGAAAAAGAAATTCACGATGATTTCATTGTTGATTCAGGACATTTGGTAGCTTATGAACCTACCATGAAATTAAAACCTCAGTTTTCTGGTGGTTTATTCAGCAGCCTTTTTGGTGGTGAAGGCTTAGTTACAAGAGTTCAAGGTAAAGGTAAAATATACATTCAAACAAGGAATTTATCTGGACTAGCCGCATGGGTGAATAGACATTTATAATTTATAAAGTTAAGAAATAAATAAGATGAGTGAATTGAATGTGCAGTTAAAATTACAACCAGGTTGTACAGCTGCTGAAATTAAATTAAATCCCAGTCAAGAATTTACTGCCGAAGCCGGTTGTATGATTGCCATGAGCCCAGATATAGCAATGACTACTACTACTTACAAAAAAAATTCAGGGGGTATTTTAAAAGGATTAAAAAGGTTATTATCTGGTGAAAGCTTTTTTTTGAATCATTATAAAGCCAGTTCTAATGGTGGAACTGTGTGGGTTGGAGCAACTCATGCAGGCGATATGATGGTGAAAGAATTAAACGGTGAAGGAATTATTGTACAAGGAGGTTCTTATGTAGCCAGTTCTCCCGATATTGAAATCAATATGAATTGGCAAGGATTTAAATCCTTATTGTCTAAAGAAAGTTTATTTTGGTTATCAATCAAAGGCAAAGGTACAGTCATTGTGAATTCATTTGGCGCTATCTATCCTGTTCAAATAAATGGCGAATACATAGTGGATTCTGGACATATTGTGGCATTTGATGAAACACTAAATTTTACATTAACAAAGGCTGGCAAAAGCTGGATGAGCTCGATATTAGGAGGAGAAGGATTAGTATGTAAATTCAAAGGAAACGGAACAGTGTGGATTCAATCACATAATACAGGTTCATTCGGTAGTACATTAGGCCCCAAATTAAAACCAAGAAAATAATGGAAAATCAAGAATTAAAAGAATTTGAATATTCAATGCAATGCAAACCAGATTATGGGTTTGTAACCATAAAAATGCCCCAAGGCAAAAAACTAAAAGTAGAGGCTGCCGCAATGGCAACTATGGATACTAACATAGAAATGAAAACAAAATTTAAAGGTGGATTGTCTAGATTTTTAACTGGCGAATCTCTTTTTATCAATGAATTTTCTACTGAAAATGGTTATGGTGAAATTCAAATAGCACCAGCTTGCCCTGGTGATGTTGAACATGTTTTTCTTAACAACAATACCATTTATTTGCAAAATACCGCCTTTTTAGCCTCTTCATACACTGTGAATGTAGAAAGCAAATTTCAAGGGCTTACACGAGGCTTTTTTTCAGGAGAAAGTTTTTTCCTAATTAAATGTTCAGGATTTGGCGACCTGTGGTTCAATTCATTTGGTGGCATCATCGAAATAGATGTCAATGATGGCTACATTGTTGACACAGGCCACATTGTTGCTTTTACCGAAGGGTTAGAGTATAGCATTAGTAAAATTGGTGGTTATAAGTCATTGTTTTTTTCTGGTGAAGGTTTAGTCTGTCGTTTTAAAGGACAAGGTAAAGTATGGATACAAACCAGAAAAATATCACCTTTTTTGCATTGGATCAATCCATTTAGACCTGCTAAAAGCGATTAAGCATTTCCAATGAATGTATATTTTATTAGTGGTTTGGGAGCTGATGAATCAGCTTTTTCAAAAATAAAATTAAACCCTAAATACAATATCATTCATTTGCCATGGATTATGCCTTTTGAAAATGAATCCATTGAAGAGTATGCTTCTAGGATGGCTAAATCTATTGACATCAATCAACCTTTTTGTTTGGTCGGTTTATCTTTTGGTGGCATCGTTGCTAAAGAAATTTCATGTTTATACAAACCAATTAAAATCATCATAATTTCTAGTTTATCCAGAAGCAATCAATTGCCATGGTATTTTAAGTTTATTGCTTTTTTAAATTTGCATAAGGTAATACCTGTTCATTGGTTAAAAATTCCCAATCCAATAACAAATTGGTTTTTTGGAATTAAAACAATTGAAGAAAAAAAATTGATGTCTAACATTTTAAAACAATCTCATGTTTCTTATTTAAAGTGGTCTATAAATGCTTTGTTGAATTGGAAAAACAATAAATCAACTTCAACCAAAGTAGTTCACATTCATGGGAGTAAGGATAGAATTATCCCAATTTCTAATGTATCTCCAGATTATGTTATTAATAATGGCAGGCATTTTATGGTTATTTCTATGTTCAATGAAGTTAATCTTATTTTAAATAAAGTATTAGATTAATTAGGGCATTTATCATATTCCATTCATGTTAATTTCTATTTAACCTAAATTCATTTTTAACCCAGATTCCGCATTAGGTTTAGTTATGAACCGAGCTTGCGAGCTAATGAATGCAATAATGTTAAATTAAATTCATGAATAAAATAAAAAAGGCTCCACCAAAGGCGGACATAGAATAAAATCAAGAGTCCTCGCAAGATTTTATGATGCAGGAATAGCAATGCTATTTCAAAGAATAAAATCGAGAAGACGCTTGAGTTTGCAGCATTTTTTATTTGGAATAGAATTCTAATGCGGATTCTGGGTTTAACTAAGTTGATAAAATATTGAAGTTTGGAAAACTATCTTTGAAAATCGTGTTTGAAGAAAAACACTTTTATTTTTATTAAACTCTTAAACCGAACTCAAGTTAACTTATAAGGTTACAAACCTTGTTAAAATCTTAATCCATATCCCGCATTTATCAACCAATTACTTTGATGATTGAAATTTTGATAACCTGTACTCAGTCTAAAATTGTGTTTTTTCAAGAGTAAATAATTGAAGTAAAATCGGAAGTTGTAAATGTCGGTTGCTGCTATAATTCCGTTACTAGATGTGCTTTTGTTATATGAAATAGATGTACCAAAACCTAAATTTTTATTCTTTGATTTTTTATCCAAACTCAATATTGGACCTTGAGTAATAATTGACTGGTCGTTCAAATCATTGAGTGATAAATTATAGGAGGTTGTAACAGTATAATTTGAAGGTAAATAGTTGTAGGTGTAAGCACAGTTGAAATTATAAAATATAGATTTGTTGCTGCCACTCTCATTTGTTTTTTGAATTACTTGAGCATTTTGAAAACTAAAATTGGCATTTATATATTGTGCGTTTTTTGCATTTTTATGTACTTGCTGCATAACAAAAACATTGACATTGTCAGTGATTTGAGTAAAATTAAAAGTGTCTAAAGTCTGCAACTGATTGATTTGATTGATGAATAAAAACTGTGACTTGATACGCATATAAGTTCTGAAATTGGAATAGTTAGCACTTAAAATAAATTTTTCATTTGGAGAAAAATTGATATTAAACAAACCCACAAAACGTGAGTTTGTGTTAGCTTTGTTATTATCTAAATTGTCGTATTGTAAACCGAAATTGGTATTGATGCTAAGTTTGTTTTTAAAAAGTGGTTTGGCAAATAGCAAGGTGTAATTGGTTAAATCATTAGCAAAGAAATAAGCACCAAGAGTTCTGAAACCAGGATCAATTTTTTCGTAACCTATCCCTAAAACAGCATTCTTAATGTTGAATTTCAATTTGGCATTGGTGGCATTATGAATGGTTGTTGTATTGTTTGAGTGAATTAAATTACCCACCAAGTATAGACTTCTATTTATTTTATCTTCTGAATTTCTCAAATCTTCTGTCATAGCACTTACAGCAGACTCAATACTCAATTCCACGAATTTTGCTGGCCTGAAAGCAGCACTAATACTACCCACTGCGTTCTGCAATGGTTTTATACCTATAGAATCCAAAGGTGTACTAACTGAATTGATTTTATCTTTTGCACTAAAGAAGTTCAAATGAACTGAGGCAAGTTTATCATTAAATCCAACTCTAAATCCATAACCAAATCTCTGGTATGCTGGAACAATATTTTGATTTCCATATTCGTAGTTTACTGCTTTTTGCATGCGCCCTGTCATCAAGCTAAAGTTAAATTTTGATTTCAGGGGTTGATAATCAAATCCAGCTCCAGTAAACTGATGCGCATTTAAAGTATAAGGGCTAAACACCATATTCACATCACCCAAATGTGCTTTGAAACCTTTGTAAGTAGGATGAATGCCAATACGAGAAGGCGAAATGGGAAGTTTATATTGATGAGAAAGATTAGTAAAATTAAAGGTTACAGGTAAGTCAATAAGGTTAGCTACCCTGAAATTGACATTGCCTATCAATTGCCAGGTAAAAGGATTTCTATTAGCCAAATTAGAACCATTATAACTGAAGGTGTTGAAATTGATTCCTCCCGATGTAGTTAAAAGTTTGGCTTGTTTGATATTTTCTTTTACATGCTCCAAATTTATTTCTTGACTAGTAGCGCTTTTTGCACAAAACAAAAAGAAGGGAAAAATTAGTAGTTTACATTTTGAAAGAAGTTTCGTCATCATGATTTTGTTTTTTTAATAGACTTACTTACACTTATTGACCCTTCTTTTCCATCTCTATCTACTATAGCAATGGCATAAACATAATTGGTGTTGGGTTGCACATTGGTATCTACTAATTCAAAATTGCAATTGTCCAATATACCCACTTTTTCAAAAGTATCTTCTGTTGCTTTTCTTCGGTAAATAATATATGCTTTTCGATTGCTGTAATTTACTTTGGGCAACGAAATCAGGATGCCATCAGCTACATTTTTTAAAGAAAAATCACTAACCACATCTACTTTAGATTTAGGTAAAAAGAACTCGCCAATAATAGGAGAATGAATGGTGTCGCCTTGGTGGGAAACAGATACTGCCTTGTAATAAATACGCTCATTGGGTTTGATGTTTTTATCGGTAAAAGCAGCTACCGATAACGGTTCTGGTGTTAAGAGGAGATATTTTTCTTCTCCTAAATACCTGCGGTACAATTGATATGATTTTACAAAATTGTCTGTATTTCGTACATCTGTCCAAGTGATGTGCAACTGGTTATTTTCATAATAAAAATCATATACTGAAGCAGTTGCAAAGGCAACTTTTCTATTAGGAGTAATGGAAGCAAAATCAGAATATAAACTGGTGTCGTTTCTTAAATTTTCAGCTACTACTTTGTAATAATAAGTAAGTCTTGGGCTTAATGAAATGGAAGTATCTAAATATGTTTTTTCAAAAATAGCAGGACTAATTAATTTCACTTTATCGGGATTTGTACCACGATATACATAGTAGGCGTAGAAACTTTTTTGAGTTACATAATCCCAATTTAATCTGTTATTTCCCTTTTCATCTCTTGCTGTAAGCATAGTTGGAATATTTGGTTTGCTGAACTTGATATAAGAACCAACACCTTGTGCTGGGATGCTTTGTTTGGCATCTATACTAGGATGATAAATGAACTTAGCGAAATACAAATACTTAATTCCAGGCAAAATATGATAATCGTAATACACAGAATCGTAAACGTTTATCAATGGTAGCGTATCCTTCATTGCAATAGAATCCTTGCTAAATTCGCGAATGATTTGTACTGCTTTGATGAAGGGCAATTTACTTTGTGAATGCCAAGCAATTTTAACAGCATCTACCGTGTCTGTTATAAAAATTTCTTTTATTATTGGAAGATTGTCATCGTTTACACAAAAGGATTCTACGGTATCACTATTATTACCTCTATTGTAAACATTGTCTTCCAACTGTATAAAATTATTGTATGCCTGATATGATGCTGCAGGAATTGAAACTGAAAAAATGGCTGTGTCTAATTCTTCATTCCAATTGGCAGCTATTCTTTTTAGTTCGTGGTATTTTCCATTGCTAAAATTATAAACTGTGGCATACAAATTCACATTGTCATTCCACATTGGATTGTATCCATTTGTTTCGTCATACAACACCGTTCTATCGCCCTCTTTTACACGGTCAACCACCAAAACCCAATTCAAAACTATGGCACTATCATAAACTTCTCTTTTATTAAATACAGGTTTGAAATAATTGATGGATAAATCCTTCGAATTGTTTTGTGTAATCACATTTCCCCAATCTTTTTGCTCCCCATTCTTTAACACAGCAATTACCAAATACTTATATTTTGTTTCAGGTTTGGCTGTTTTATCCCAATACACATCTCCAGCTACTATTTTAGTTTCAATCAATTGATAAATGAGAGGGTATTGTTCCGGATTTTTTTTGTTTTTAAAATATTGAACGACACTATTAGCATCGTTTAAATTCAAAACCCTTTTGATACGCTGCAATTTTTCATTACCAAAAATCTCTGCAATTTCATTGTAAGTGCCAACTTTTTTTAACAATCCGATTTGCTGATTTTCAGTATTTTTATTGTTTTCAGAAAGTATTTCAGAGCGATAAATAATAAAATAATCTAAGTTCTTCAACCTCATAGAATCATCAGAACTGTACATGGCTTGAGGGATTACATGCAAATAAATGCCTTTAGGTGAAGATTGATAAAGAATTTTATCACTTTCTTTTGCACCTTTTTGAGCATATACATCAAGTGCTAAGCAGTATATGATTAATATTATGGTTTTTCTCTTCATTATTTTCTCCTCATTTTAATTCCAATGAATGTTAAACTTAGGGGCTTTACCATCTTGTAGCTTAAAGTCGAGATTTAAGTCAGCACAAATTTTTAACTTCAATCCAGTTGGTACTTTTATAATGCATTGTTTAAATACTTTTGCTACACATTTCATTTTGATACTAGCACTGTTGCATTTTTTTAAATTGCCACCTGTAGTAATTTCAATTTTACCATCACCTTTTCCATCCATATACCAATCATTGCCATTCAATTTTACATCTAAAGTAGTATTGAGTTGAATATCTGCTTTGAACTTGAGTGAACTGGCTATGTCAATATCAAATACAGGATTGAAATAATAATTTCCATAGCCTCTAGCATACAATTCATCAAACCTAAAAGTGAAAAATGTGAATCCGTCAAAATACATATTGTAATCAATGGTCATTGCATCCCAATCACTTACTTTGAGGTTGTAAGAACCACCATTATTGGGAATGGTGAGTTTGGTACCCACATAAAAAGCACTGAAATAATTGGGTTTTGCTTTCATTGCTTGAGTTATGTTACCTACATTAATTCCTTGTGAATTATGATTGTTTTTTACATTTTTAAATTGCTTTGCTCGGTCGTCAATCGCATCCCAAAAAGTTAGAATTTCCTGAGGCACATTTGGATTGTCTATACAAAACTGATAGCCCAAAGCAAATACGGCATTGCCTTTGGCAAAACTATTTTTTGATTTGGTGGTGTAGGCTGCAAACATGCTTCCTTCAGTGACACCGCCCGGAGAGTGTTGTCCATAAATGACAAATTGTTGTGGGTCAATTTTAATGCCTGGAATTTTATTGGGCAGAGCAACGTTCCCACTCAGTAAAAAGAAGTTTTTACAAAAATCAATTTTACTATTTACTTCTCCAGCTTGAGTTTCGGTTAAATATAATTTTGCATTCCCCTCAATAACAGGAACTGCACCGCAATCTTTTGTTTGAAATAGAATACCCAATTTTTCTGCATCTACATACATGATTTCTCTGGGCATTCCTACCACACTAGCTTGACCATTTATCCAAAAAGCCAGTGAATTGTTGTTTTGATTATAATCAAAACCTCCACCTACTCTAAACCATTCTACTGGCCCTGTAACAAAGGGTTTCTTAGGTTCATAGCCTATAGTAGCACCACATTCTATGTTTTTATTGCTGTATTTGTAGTACTTAAAACCAAGCGATACAGTGTTCTTCAAAAAAGTACCGGTACCAGATGCTTCAAACCCATTGCGTGTATCGTTATTGCTAAATTTTGCGGCCACATCAAAGGCATACATATCGCCCTTTTCCAATTTAAATTGAATTTCCTTTACCATCCATTTGAATTGATTGTTTTCCATGCCAAATAATACCGTTCCACCTCCACCACAAGTCAATTCTTTAATACTTGTTTCCACACTTCCGCCAATACCAACTATCCAATTTACTTTGTCATTTTCTAAGGGCACACCATCACTCATTTTGGGCACATTGTAGTTGCCAGAAATATCGTCCAACATTTCATCGGTTGATGAAAGGGTAGCAGAAGAGCCTATGTTTAGAATAAAAGTATTTAATCCAATAGCTACCGGACCTACCTCTATACCAGCTTCAGCATTCGCTTTTAGGAAAAATGTAAAATCACTTGTTTTCAGTTTGAATGCTTCTATTTCCAAAGGAAAAAAATGATCAATCACCGAGGTTTCCTTACTATGTAAATTAAAATCTAAAGTACCTGATGTGGCAATTTCATATGATAAAATATTAGGGTAGTATGCAAAATCTACATTGCCAACGGTTGGTTTGAAATTTAATTGTTGAACAGGCAAGCCCGTGGCTAATTCCAATTTTCCACTAAAATGAATTTCACTGTTAGATGGAATCACTTTAAAACCATTCATTTTAACAACACCCAAGGTATTGAGCGATGATTTTTCTTTTTTCCAAAACCAAATCTCACCGCCCACATTTAATTGACCATTGTTTGTTCCAAAACCGTTATAGTTAACTGAAGTAATTTTGGTTTGTAGTTTGTCAATACCTGCATAATATGGTTTGTCATTGCTCACATCAAATGCTAAAGTAAGGGTGCTTAGATCTCTTTTTATGGCTAACTTTTTAACTGGAAATTGATTGTTGTTATCTCCATTTTTAGTCAAGGTATTATCAAAATCCAAATTTCCTGAGAAAGCAATTTCATTTTTGTTGATAATAGAATTTTTACCATTCACATTAAATTTCAGCAAATCTTTGTCTGAATTGTAATTGGGGAAAAGGTCTTTGTTGTTGAAGTTTCCGGTTATATTGCTAAGTGCATACTCATTATTATTGCTGATTTCATCCACATTCTGATTAGGTGCTGCAAACATTTGTTTGAATTCGTTTGGAGTATTTGCACCTACCAGATCAATAAAAGAGGAGGTTCCTAAACTGAGTGATTTATTTTCAAAATCTAATAAATCAATACGTGCGTTAATTTTTTCTGCACCAATCTCCGCTTTGCTGTAATCATTGGAATTAATTGCTTTAGTAAGTTTTGGATTATTAATTTCAATGGGTATGTAATTGAATAAATCAGCTTTTAAAACCCCATTTTCAAAAACAACATCAGAAATAGGAAAATAATTATTTTTACCACCGCCCTTTTTTACCACTACATCTTTAAATAGCAAGTTTCCTTCAGCCGTATCCACATTCACTAATTTATTTGGAGTGATTCTTAGTTTACCACTGATATTAAATTGCCCGTTTCCTAAATCAACATACTGCGAAACCTGAATAGGAAAACCTGATAAGTATTCAAAATTTACATTCAGAGTGTCTATCAATATCTGACTGTAATCTATCAAATCACTTCCTTTACCTTTTATTATTTTTTCTTTGTAGAACTGTTTTGAAAAAGAAATAGAAAACATTTCGTTTTCTCCAATAATAAGTTGAACATTTCCATTATTATCCGATTGCAATGTTTGATTATTGCCTTCTAATACCACACTGCATCCTGGAATGACTAAATTAGATTTTGAACTGATAATTTTAATGTTTTGAACTATAGCAGGCTCCAAAACAATTTCAATTTTTTGAACCAAATTATTTCCCAGCTGTACTGTTTTAAAATTGCTATTTATTGGCTTAAATATGTAGTTGGAAAATGAACGAATACTCAAATTGTAATTGGTGTTTGCAGCTAAATATATAGTGTTGTGTTTACCATCTTCCGTATAAATTTGTGTTGTTGGATTGTTGGAGTTTGAATTAATTTCTTGCAATGAAATTGGAAGTGCAATTAAGTTGTTTTTGTATTTTACTGAAAATTCGACAGGTACTTTGCTGTTTTTGTTTGGTGTCAGGGTTATAGGATTAACATTGACTATTGCATCTATTTGTTGAGAAATTACATTTACTTCGTAATTGTATGTGTTTGCCAAAATGCCTGTCGTTTTACCAAATAGCTCGGAGTTGTTCTTTAGTGTAGGATTTTGATTGGTAAAATTAATAATAATGGGCAATTTAGAAATAGCATCTGCCCAATCTTGTTCAATAGAAAGATTGTTATTGTAATTGATTGGAACTACCTGCAAGGATGACACATTTATAGTTTGATTTTCAAAACCATCATTGCTAATGGTAAGGCTGCCATTTAATTTCTGAGTAGAACTAATAACAAAATATCCGTATTGACTTGTTTTTGTAGTGATATTGCTGTTGCTTAACGCCACTAAGGCATTGGCAATTGGGGTAATTTCATTGCCTACATTTTTACCAACAAAACCTATATAAGAATAGTATTTTATCTTTAAATCAATATCAGTGGTATAAACCAAACTCTTGCTTGTTCTAACTTCTTGGATGTACGAATCAGGGTTTGCTTGGAAATATTCAACTTTGATTTTTACCACAGCATTTTCAAGTAATCTTGGAATGTTTATGGTAAATTCACCATCGTTATTGGAGAAATAATTTATGGTTTTAAAACCATTGTTATTCGATAAAATAGTTGTTTCATTTTGTGCAACATTTTTATTGTAAAAATCGTTTGGATTTTCAATCAACAAAGAAACAACTGCTTGCGATACAGGTTTGTTTTTAAAAGTAATTTTCCCTTTAAAGGTTTGGTATAATTGTGTTTTAAAACACTTGCTTATATATGTGTAATCTTTAATAGGCTCTATCACTTCAGTATTTTCACCTATATCTTTAATCACTGTTTTGAACAAATAACCATTGGAATTGTTGAGATTCTGAAGCAGTTTTTTATAGGTACCTCCATTCTTTATCACATCTATTAAAACATACTCATTATTGTTATACCTCATTTTGGTAGCATCATTTACCTGCAATACCTTGGCAAGGGGCATATACATTTTATCCCAATCCAATTTTGAAAGCCATACTTCCAAATAAGTTTTTTCAGTAGAAGATGAATAGGGTGAAAAAATTGTAGGTTTAATTTCAAAACTCTTTAAAAATAGAATTGCTTCTGTATAGATTGTTTGTCCAATCAGTTTGGTTGAATCCAATGAAATTTGGGTTTCATTCACCATTCCCGACAAGTCATTTATTTTGAAATAATAATTGGCTAAGTCGCAGGTTTCAAGCTGAACATTCATTGAAAACTTACCGTTTATATCGGTACTTACTTTTTCTATTAATTTTTCCACTCCATTTTTTAAATGAAATAAATTAACCTCCGCACCTTCAAAAGGAAGCTTTGTATTGACATTTTCATTGTAGTTGAATGCCTCTTTTTTGTATTCTGAATAAGAATTTACTAATATTGATTGGTTGCTAGAATTAATTTCTAAACCATTGTTATAATAGGAAACAAAAACATTTCCTGTAAGGTTTTTTTTATTCTGTTGGCAAAGGTTACTCGGTTTTTCGCCATTGACTTTAAATGTAGAAGGGACAGTAAATTTTTGTTTACCTGATTGAATTAAAACACCGCTACTACAAGTGTAAGTAAGCCAATAAACATATTTTCCATTTGCTACTAACTTTGTTAAAGAAGCTGATGTTTGGTTGCTAATATTCAAACTGTCTTCGTGACTGTCAGATAACTGATAATGCAGAAAATATGAACTCACGTTTTGAATTGGAGCCCAAGAAAAGCTTACTTCTTGGTCTGAAACATTAGCCTGCAATCTGAGAATGGGTTGACAATATTCCGTATAAGTAAATGAATAAACATCGCTAAAACCATTGTTTCTATATTCATCAAATTCTTGCGCCTTTGAAATGGGTTTTACTTGAACTCTCCAGGCGTATCTTTTCCCTTTTATCAATTGTGGTTGAGCAGGTCCATAAATCAGATTCGTATATCTGGTGGTAGTAGAGTATAGTATTTTTGAAGATTGAAAACCAGCATTAGGATCAACATAATTATCCAACAATTCTACCAATTGAAACTCGTATTCAGTGTTGCTAGCTGCATTTGGGCTGTTGAGATGTCGAGGAGACCAGTTAAAAACAATGTTTGTGGGTTCTCTTGCACTCACTTCCGAATTGTTCTGAGGTAAGTTTAAAATTGGGGGGTCTCCCAACGAAATCCAAGCCACAGCGCATTGTTCGGGTGCACTTAGCAATTCATTTGTATTTGCATCATACACAGAAAAACAGAAATAATAAAGCCCTTCGGGTAATTTTCCTGTAGTCAAATATTGTTCTTTGGTTAAGCCAGAAAAAAGTAAATTATTAAGGTCGAAATATTGTGATATATCAACCGAATACATTCTCTGAGGAACACCTGCTATTAATTCAATAGGTGTATAAACAGCATTGGGGTTTGATTTGATTTCTACATTATTACCCACAATTTTTAGGTTCAGTTTTACCGAAAGATTAGGGTTGGTAAAATCGCGATTTGTAAGTGTCACATATAGTTTTGGAGTACTGCTCAAATAATAATCCGTCAGTTTCAAGCTGTAGGGAGCAACTAATTGAGTCATTACCTGCACAGGAAATTGTGCCTTGGCATTTAAGCCATAAGTCAATACAACTAACACAAGTAATCTATTTTTCAATCTATTTTTCATGCAGTTAATGATTGATAGTTAATTGATGATAATTTTTTGAATCAAGGAGCCTTGACTTGTATCAAGAATAAGCAAATATACTCCAGGATTAATAGACAAATTGTATGGCACTTCATATAGAAAATCACCTGTAAAGGTTCGATCATCAAAAACCGCATAATTGTCTATTGCCACTATACGCATATGGATATCACTAACATTACTTAATTCTACAAGACAAGTAAAAGTGCCGATACTTGGATTTGGGAAAATTTCAAAATTTCTTATAAATGGTCCAAAGTTGCTGGGTAGATAAGCCATAGAATCGTGTGGATAGACATATAATTCTTTAAAAATCTCCTTTTCACAAATGGAATTATTGTTTACCATACCAAACTGATAAGTTCCAGAATCTTTGAATTTTAATTCAATAAAATTTTTGTTTTGTCTTAAAACGGTAATACCTGCATGGTTTGGCAAAACCCATCTAACACTATCTGTTCGGGCATTACTGATGTTTACTATTCTAACCAAATTATTAGAAAAAAGCTGTGTAGATGCAGCAAAATTAGCATCTATATTGTTGTTTACCACCGTTAAATTCAAACTAATTATAGAATCGCAACCATCTGAGCTTGTAAAATATTGTTGATATATTCCACTAACGTAATAAGTAGAATCATTCCATTGATAGTATCCACATGAAGTACGTGAAAAACTTGTATTTCTAGTTGGTTTCACTTTTAGTATTAATGTGAGAATGCTATCACAACCTTGTGAATTAGTTAAGACAACATCTTGGGTGTCACTTTGAGTAAAAACAACTCCCTGCCAAGTATAGGGAAGTAAGGAAGCACAAATAGAATCCCTTATAGTATTTCTTGAATTTTTGCAATATTCATACACACAAACATAACCAACACTATCTCCCCTTCCTTGTGAATTGGCATGAATAATAACCATGTGACCATTTTTGTTGATAACTACATCTTGACCGAAATTATCATCCTTTTTTTCTCCCAATATTTTATTGCCATAAGCAACCCAATTATTGCCATCCCAATTGTAGGCTTGAGCATAGCCAGTATTTGTTCCATTTGTATCAGTAATTGTTCCAACAATCAATTTGTTTCCATCATCATTTAATGAGACACTATGGCCAAAATAAAGCGAATCTCTATCACCTATAATTGGATTGCCTTTTAAAACCCAATTTCCACCTTTGAGTTGATAAATATTAACAGCACCATTATCCACAAATCCAGAACTACTGAAAAAATTTAAACTTACAGCCATTTCATTGACTTTAGAAGCTAGAGAAATGTTGTTACCAAAATTAGCATTTATATTACCTAAAATAGAATCTCCCAAAGTGCTCCAATCGCTGTTTACAGCATCCCATTTATATGTTCTAATTACACCTTGATAAGTAGCCCCATCATTTTCTCTAGGATCTGAAATACCGACTATAGTGCCGTTATAATTGATGCTAACTGATGCTCCAAAAAATTTGTTATAACTTTTACCACCCAAAGTAGCTCCCATTTTTACCCAATTATTGGAAATTAATTCATAAACCCTTGCACAACCATTACTTTCAAAACTAGGTGCTGAATATGTTGGTGAACCAATGATGATTCTTTTTCCATCATCAGAAATAGCAATTTTACTCCCTGAAAATTCATCATTAGTTTCCCCTTGAATATCGTTTCCTATTTGATTCCAAGAAGTTCCATTCCAGACATAGACCCTTGTTACACCACAATTACTACAGGCTCCACCTGCATTGCTTCCTATGGCACTTGAGGCAATCGTATTACCATCATAAGACATAGCGACTGAAAACCCAAACCTTTCATAATTCGATCCCTCTATACTATTACCCTTTTGTACCCAATTTCCACTCACATTATCAAATACCTTAACCATGCCTTTATTCAAATTTGTAGCAAAATCAGGGACACCAATTGCTATACTTTGTCCATTGCCAGAAATAGCTATGCCGTTGCCATAATTATCTAATGCTGAATCACTGAAAAGATATGTCCCAACTCGGTTTTGGCAGTAAATTGAATTATAACAATTTAAAATTATAACAATGAAAATACAAGGTGTAATATTTTTCATAGTGATACAAAATTTAAATGAATTTAATATAACATTGATATTTAATTCATGAAAACTGTACAAATGTAATTTTATTTTGGACATGTGCAAATACTTATTTATATCAATTTAAAACTACCCCAAACTTTTTACAAAAAAGTTTGAATAAGCCTTATTTTGTTATGGTACAACAAAATTTATCAATAAGCCTATTCAAACGAATTAAAAATAATAAATCAGGAAATCACCAAATTTTTGATTTTATTTCTAATGGGATTCTTAAATCCATTTATTTTTTATAGCCAATACCACCACGTCTGTCATGCTTTGTGTACCAGTTTTACCGATGATGTTTTTACGTTGTGTATTCACTGTTTCAATGCTTTTGCCTGTTTTATTCGCGATTTCTTTTGAGGATAAACCTTCACTCACTAATTTGACAATTTCTAGTTCTTTAGGAGTTAAAATGGATGACTCTAAATCATTCACAGGGAATATCTTTTTATAAACAATTATGTTTTTTCCAAATGGCCCACGATAACTTACTTCGCTTACAATGTCATTGCTTGGGTTTTCGTAAATTAAATTTGTTCCCATGATGACTAAGGGTTGCTTATTTTCATCATACAATAACGTTTTAAATTGCATTTTTAATTTCTTATAAGAACCGTCTTTTTGTAGAAAACGAAAATTAAAACTAACCTTCATTTTTTTTAAAAAAAACAATGGAATTTTTTTTCCAGCTTTGCTTCCTTCTGAATAAACAATTTCTGTGATAATTTTTTTGTCAGTAGGATGAAATAAGTTTAAAAAATTTGAATGAGAAATTTCGATTGGATTATAACCTGTTATTTCTTCATAATTTGAACTCTGAAAAAGTAATTCTTCAGTTCTATAATCCAAAATAAAAAAACAAGAATTTAAAACAGGTCCAAGTTCTGTAATTCCCTTCAAATTAGAAATAATTTCTTCTAAATCAGGGATTTGTTTGTCAATAAATTGACCTTTAATTTCAGCAATAAAATCGCTATAACCTTGTTTCAAACAAGGCAAATGTAATAAAAAATTAGAAAAAGGATAAAAACTTCCTTTATTCTAAAAATAATTTATCTACTTCTGTTTCTTTGATTGATCTTGAATATATTTTTATATCATCGATTTTCCCATTAAAAAAATTAGATTTTGTTCCGCTGGAATTTGCTAAAGTACACCCAATTGTAGCAGATGTATTCATGTTTTTGAAATAATTCATGTAAACTGCAAATTTGATGGCTTTACCATTTAAATAAAACCTTAAAAATTTGCCGTCAAATGTAAATACCAAGTGGTACCAACTGGCATTACTAAGGGTTGTATCAGTTTTTAATAAAAATCTTTTACCATCCGATGGTAAATCTATAACCAATGAATCATCTTCAATGTAAACTTCAATGTTTTTATTTGCATCATTTTGTTGATTTACTTGAGAGAAAATGGTTTGTTTATTGCTTCCACTGGTTTTATTAAACCACAAACTGACTGAAAAATTAGCAGCAAAATTTTCATTAATGTCTATATAGCTGTTGGTTCCATTCAATACAACTGCTGAATTGCTATTTCCTTTACGGTTATTACCACCACTCACATTGTTTGGTGTGCCGTTGGTTCCTGTTGATGAATTTTGGGCGTTGCCATTTAATAAATATTCTGAAACTTTGTTGTTATTTAAATTATCTAAAGCAGGATTAGATGCCCAAAATGCAACAAATCCTCCATCTTTAGGAAATTTATTGTATTCATTGTATGGAATATAAAATTTGCCATCATTCCCCCATTTTTTTCCCCATGAATTAATGAATGTATAGCCTTGAGCACTGTATCCGCACATGGTTACCATGTGTCCGCCAGGACTTATACCATTAGGAATCCAAACATTACTAGCATCGAGATTGTGTAAAGCTTGATCTGCTTTTATTGCCATGACAATAGGCATTTCTAAGTTAATTAAAGTTTTCATTAAATTTTCATTATGCCTATTGATTTTAAAATATTGTGAAATTTTGTTGTTAGCTGCTGCAGCCCTTTGAGCTGCATTAGGTTGTAATGCACAACTAGGGGAAGTGTAAGGCATGTCATCTAAACTACAAACACCTTGATTTTTCATGTACGACAAATGAACAATTGCGCCAGAACCTCCATCACAATCGCCTTTTTTCATTTGATTAAAGGTGTAACTAGGGCTCATTAATACAGCATTATTATCTTTTCCATTTGGCAAATAATAATTGGTATTTTCAGCTTGGTGTTTTAAATAAGAGTGTAAATAATACACTGTTGCCCAAGCTCCACAGCTGCCTTGTCCTCCTTGACTTTTAGCAGGTGGCATGTCTAGTACTTTATTGGTTGGAAAACTACTGACATAAGCCAATACTAATTCAGGAGTTGAGTTCAGTTCAGCAATAGGTTCAGCAGCACCACCAGTTTCTTGAATGGTGTCTAATACTTCTGTAGAATCATTATTGTTATTTGTCGGTGTTACATTGCTGTTTTTTTCTTTTTTACATGAGCCAATAATAACCATGACGAACAAAATAAAGTAAAAGTTTAGTTTCATGTCTTCAAAAATAAAGCCATCTAAAAATAGAAACAATCACCATAAATGGGTATTTCAATGAGGATAAAAATAACTGAAATTTGCCAATATGAAATACAGGTATCTGATTATTTTTTATTTGATTTTAAATAATTTCACAATTGCTCAAAACTTTGATCAAAAATGGGGATTACAACTTATATCAAATAACATAAATAACAGTAAAGGAAGTTTTGACAAACAAAATAATTACATTTTTGCATCGGTTAATATACATCAAGTTAATTTATATTTTAACCCAATAGATTCTTTTAAATTTATAAATAATTATGGAATGACTTTAAGTTCTATCAATTCAACAGGAATAAATAGCTGGACTAAATTATTTGCAATTTCTTCATACAATCTATCATTACAAGACATATGTACAGATAGCAATAACAACATTTACATTTTAGGAACTTTTATTACTACATTGTTTTATGGTAATAATTTTCAAGATTCTTTAAGATGTTCACAACATGGAAAAAGTCCTAATGGATTTGTTGCTAAATTGAGTTCAACTGGAACTATTCTTTGGGTTAAACAAATAGTTGTTAACAAGGATATTAATTATTTAAAAATCAGAATCAATGCACAAAATCAACCAATATTATTTGGTAACTATAAAGGTACAATTGATTTTGATTTAGGTCCTCAATCTCAACTAAACTATGGAAGTAACACCAAAGATAAAAGCTTTATAAATCAATACGATGAAAACATGAACTTAATTTGGTATAAAACATTTGGACAAAACGACTCAGATTGTGAATTTTATGATTTTGAATTGGATCAAAACAATGACATAGTTATAGTTGGATATTTAAATGGAACTGTAGATTTGGATCCAAGTACATCAATTAATAATTTAACTTTAAATGAAAATGGCATGTTTGTATTAAAATTAACTTCAAGTGGGGATTATTTATGGCACAAACATTTTAAAGACAATAATACTTATAAATCATGGTGCGAAAATTTAACTATAAGTGACAATAATGCAATTTTATTGAACTTCTATTTAGATGATGTTTATAATATTGAAACAGACAGCAGTAAACTGACCGAAGTGGCTTCCAATGGGAATTATGACATTCTCATAGTTGCATTAAATACTAATGGAGAAACCATATGGCATTATCAAATTGGTGGATTATATAAAGACGAACCCAATAAAATAGTTAGCAACGACAAAGGCATATTCATTTCAGGGGATTTTGTAGGAAATATTGACTTTGATGCAAGCCCATCAAGTGCCTTTTATTTAAATTCAGAAGATAAAACAACCTCTTTTCTTTTGCATTTAGACAATGATGGAAAATTCGAAACAGCACATAAATTTCAATCCAATATTTACACTAAAAGTTTTGATTTAGATGTAAATGAGAAGTACATTATGCTTTGTGGGGCATTTAAAGATAGTTTATTATTAAGAAATCAATTGCTTGTCAATAACAGATTAGATATTCCAAAATCAGGTTTTATTATTAACTTTGCGTTTCAACAAAATAATACTTCTTTAATAAACAATGATAACAAAATAATGTACAATGTTTATCCTAATCCAGTATCAACTATTTTAAATGTAAATGGCTTCAATTCAAATGCCGATTATACCATCTTCAATTCATTAGGACAAGAGGTGTTAACAGGAGTTTTAATCGAAAATTACATTGATATTAGCCAATTATCCAATGGAATTTATACTTTAAAATTAAACAATACAAATTCAAAAATCATCGTACAAAAATGAAAAACATACACCTATTTTTTTTAATGCTTTTTTGCCATTTATCACAAGCGCAAATATTCCACCTAACAGTATTAAATGGATATGGTAGCGGCAACTATAAAGCAGGAACTAGGATACATATATACAGCGAAAGCAATCCTAATAACAATGTTGTTTTCAATGAATGGACAACCAATATCCCTATTCAAATGGATCAAATAGACGAATGGCACACCATCATCACCATGCCTAATAAAGATGTTATTGTCAATGCAACATATAGTCAAATAAATGGTTATAATCCTACCTTAACTAATTTTGGATTCAATAGAATAGTCATTCCAGGGGATACAGTTATTGTCAATATTGGACCACAATTTACAACTTATGGTACTATGAATTATGGCTATGATACTACTCTCACTCCTGCGGGAGCAACCATAGGATTACAAACTACAATTTTAGAAGATAGAGAACTATTTTATTATTTTCCAAATAACATGAAAGGCATTGTTGAATTTTATCATTGGACCAATGGTTCGGCTGACGGATGGCTGAATAGCAGTGAACGATTTGAAAGTGTTAAACACCTATTGAATGCAAATTTTGGTGTTTTAATACCTCAGAGTGAAGAAAGAATGAGACATAAAAAAAATCCATTAAATTATGATTTAAATAACGATGACGTTGTAAGATTTACTGTCGAGTATAGAAACATAAGAAACGAAAGACTAACCATTGCTCAATTACAACAATACGTAAGAGAGCAATATGATATATACATGATGCATAAAGTACATGTTAAATTAAAAGAATTTGGATATACGAATGATCAAACTAATTTTTTCAGTTTAGGATTTTCAGCAGGGGCATCATTTGCTGAACAAATAGCACATAAATTTAAATATAAAGCTACAGCTTGTATTGGCAACTCTGGTCTTGAAAATTTGATAAAAGATCCAATATACAATTATGAAACACCTACAATTTTTTCATATGGAGAAAAAGATAATTTTGATAGCACTTTGAATAAATTTCTTATTAAAGATTGGATTACAGATTATTGTAATGTATTAACAAACAAAGGAGTTGACAATGAACAATATTCTTTTTCAACATCCCCAATACACCCTTATAGATTTACTCAAGTTAAAGGAATTAATTCAACAGAATCCAATCAATTGTACAACGATTTTGTTTCAAAAGGAGTTACTTATACCGATTCATTAAGTGGTCAAGTTTATTTTAAATTCTCTCCAACAGTTTTAAGCCGAAATAAATTACAAATTCCTAAATGGAACGACCTAGAAAACAATTCACCTGAAATCAGTGCAACACTTGAAAATGTAATATACCAAATAGGAGCTGGCCATTGTTCACGTTCGGATTTTGATAAAAAAATAATAAAATTTTTCCTAAAACATAATGATACTACAGCCACAACAAATTTAAATCCAGTAACTAAAATTCATGAATTTAAATTATATCCAAACCCTAATAATGGAAAATTTAATTTGTCATCAGACACATACTTAGGTCATGTTGAAATACATGATTTTACCGGAAAAAAAGTATATGATGCATTTATCAATGAACCAAATACAGAAATTGAATTAACATACCCTGGATTGTATATCATCAAGATAAATCAAGTATATTTAGATAAGGTATTGGTATTGGATTAATTACTTCCAAGTAACAAACAACTTTAAAGTAGTTTCACCTAAAGTGCTACCAGTTAAATCAATTTCATCTGGGTATGGATTAGAAACTTTAGTGTAATCTGCTAAAATTAAATCTAAATCATCGACATTTTGTTCATAAGTACCATCATTATCTAATATAAACACTTTATTAATCAGTGGTGAAGCTGAACCAATTGCAACAGGTAAATAAATAGGATTGCTTTGTAAATTGTAATCTAATGGAAAGGATTTGCTGTTCCAAATGGTGTATGTTCTTTTTTTACTTGTATCTATCCAGTTGCCAAATGCTACCAAATAATCAGGATCATCAGAACCATCTAATGGATACATTTGAAACATTAATGTGGCCGTAGTAATTATTCTCACTTGGTGTATCAACACACTGTCTGCTTTCGATTTTACTTTAATTTGTTTGGTCGTTACGCTGCTATCACCATTACCTGAATAAGCTGCCAATCTAACAGTAAAAATGCCACTTGATTTGTATTCATGAACTGGAGAATTTGAGTTGCTTCCATTTCCATCGCCAAATTGCCAATAATAAGATGTTGCATTTTGCGATGTGTTTGAAAATTGACAATTAGCAGCATTTACAAAGGGTTTTGGCATGTTAAAATTAAAATCAGCAACAGGATTTGCATTGGTGACATTTACAGTTTTTGAAACAGTGATAATGTCCTTATCTGTAAATGCCTTAAGGGTTACATGATAAATGCCTCCAAGAGTGTAAGTATGCGTTGCATGAACTGTAGTTGCCGAATCTCCATCTCCAAAATACCAAACAAATCCATTTGCAAATTTTGATTTGTTTTCAAATTCAACCAAAGCAGGGGCATTTGCATTGTTGTTTTTTATAATAAAATCAACACTTACTGTAGCAATTATTCCATTGTCTTTAGCGCAAGAAAATAGAATTAGTGCCGAGATGTAAATAAAATAGGTTAATGTTTTCATTCTGTTATGATTTTGGTAGGTGTACTGTTATTGCTTTTGCTTCCATAAGCTTTTAGTACTATGTAATAAAAATAGCTTTTGTTTTTTTCTATGGTTTTATCTGTGTAACTGTTCTGATTCGGTGCAAGAGAAGCCACCTTTATTGGGCTGTTATTTTCTTCCATTCTATATAATTCTATGGCATCCACACCCATTTGATTGTTGTTCTCCCATTCTATTTCTACACTGTTATTGGAGTAACTTATACTCATTATTTCAGGAGGAAATACACTTGGCGAATTGATAAGAACATCAGTGGTTAAACAATTGCTTTCTTGATCATTGTAATTCACTAAACACAATTTATAGCTGTATTTGGTATTGAATTTTACTGATGTATCATTGAATTGATTTTTATTTAATAGTTCTTGATTTAACAATTGCCAAGTTTTATTGCTATCTGTTCTATACAATCGATAGCCTAAACATTTCCCATTTTCCATATTAATGTTATCCCATTGTAAAAGAATTTGATCATCATTGATAATGGTGTTTATTCGGCTTAATGCATACATATTTTCATTCGCTGCAATGTAGCTTGATGAAGTATCACTGAATTCACTAAAAACATATCCATTGCTGTATACTTTTATTGCATAACTGTATATGTTACCATTTCTCACCACCAATGAACTATCAATGTATTCATAATAGGATTTATCAGATTCATGTTTGATTAATGGACTTATCATTTGCATTTCGCCTTTGTATCCATTTGCTCTATATAAGTAATAACCTCTTACATTGTTGCTGTTAGGAATCCATCTTACTATGATTCCCTTATCAGAAGAAACACAGGTAACTCCTTTTAATGTTGGAGGTTCGGCATCAATTTTTAAAATGCCCCCAATTTTAGTGGTATTAATTCCTCTTTCAAATACGCCATTGATAACAAATTTATACCAATAACCAACTGCAGCTTGAACTGAATAATCAATGTAACTTGTATCTTTATTATTTACTGTAGTAATGTAAACAAAACCTGAATCAAAATTAGGGCTTCTATAAATATCAATTGTTTGAACAGCAAAATGATGTTGTAATTTCCATTTTAATACAATGGCTTTGTTAACATCATCACTTATTGATTTAGCATTCATGATGACAGGCAAAGTATTGCGGGGTATATTTAGTATTTCTACAGAATCTGCTGATTTGTTTTCAAAACCAAGATAATCTATTGTTTTAATGTAATATTTATATTTTAAACCTGGGTAGGCATTGGTATCCATTAATTTGATTAAAACACTGTCTTTAACTCTAAATAAATAAGGTTTAATATTGACTTCATTCATAGTTTCTTGTTGACCAATGTATTGTTTATATACTTTGGTTTTCATGATGTTTTCTTCAGATTTTAATATCCAATGAATTTGTATATAATTTTCATCTAACTGATGATTTAGGTATTTAATTTTATTTTCTGTTCTATATTGATTTAATTTTAATGGAGTTTTTGTTCCATTATAAGCGACTTCAAATGATGAATTTTTATTCTCTTCATTGAATTTTTCGAAATGCATAACTCCTAATCCAATTAAAACATCAGGCATTTTAGCTGCCAATGGAAGGCTGTCAATAAATGTAAAACCAGTGCTCCATTGCCAATAATTTCTCAATACACTATCACTTTGTATTGAATAATATGGATTATCTGCATAAAATTGATGAACTTTAGAAATGAATTCTTCTTCAGTTTCAGGATAATTTAATTGTATGGTGTTTAAATTGTCTCTAAAAATTTGAGCACCATTTTCATTTTTTG
Source organism: uncultured Flavobacteriaceae bacterium (assembly GCA_964450355.1). Classification (GTDB taxonomy): domain Bacteria; phylum Bacteroidota; class Bacteroidia; order NS11-12g; family UBA955; genus CAYVDH01. The sequence goes on along the minus strand of CAYVDH010000002.1, from coordinate 7,126 downwards.
GAATCATTCTATCTACGAAAATAAAATAACCATTTACCCCTTTGGTGATGTAGGGATTTTGGGAATTTACTGTTTTTAGTAAACTCAATAGAATTAATAATATACTGTATTTTTTTAGTTTCATTTTTTACTACAATCTAATAAAGCAGTACAATTACTAGCACTTGCTCCTACTGAAAACTCAACACCTTGATGAAATCCATCGCTTCCTAAATGGATTAAATATTTAGCTCCTAATTGAGTGTCTAAACTTATTTCGGGACTTGTACAGCCAACTAATAGTGGCACTTTTTGATAGCCTTTCACAGCCATTAAAATGCTACCACATCCATCTATGCTAAAATTACCGGCATCGTATGTTCCTGCAATTAATAATTGCGCGGTAATATCCACACCTGCTTCGGTACATGTTATGGAATTAATACCAGCCCAAACATGTGCATACGCTAAAATATTAGCATCAAGTTTTAATCCACCACTAAAGTTCATAGCTAATTGCACTTCTATTCCAGAAGTAGCTCCAGCATACAAAGAAACCAAAGCCAATCCTGGAGGAATATCCACATTGAAGTTAGGTACTTGTAAAGGCAATTGCCTTGCTCCAGTAATGAAAAACCCTTTTAATCCCGATTTTTGTATGTGGCAAGGGATATTTTTATTGTAATTATATTTTACCACATCTGAAAGGAAATTTTGAGGAACGGTTTTATAAGTTCCCAATAAAATTCCTGCATTAAATGTATTGACAACAGGAGCTGTAACTTGTGCTGCTACACTAATTAAGAAACCATCTTTATCAAACAATAAATTTGCAACTCCTTTTACTGTTAATGATTCACTGAAATCCATATCAACATCCAAGTGACCTATTAACCTACTTTTAGCAAAATCATAGGTAATTTCCATGTTGCCAAAAGGTGTATTTATATTGTCCATTTTGATGCTACTACCTTCAGCTTTTATATCACCATATACTACAAATTTTAAATGTTTTGCTTGGTCATTAACACCAGTAAATCCTTGTAAATCGCCTTCAAATTTTAAATAATCCCAATCGGATTTTACTACCAGCATGCTACCATTTACATTTGCAAGTTTATTGCTACCAAATGGTACAACTTGATTAGGTATCAATGTAAGTTTAGGGTTGGATTCATAACTGGATTTTTCTATTTTACAATTAAATTTTGGTGTTTCATTTGGTTCTTGAATTGTACCATAAATAGTCAAATTATCTTTAGAAATGTTTTGTTTTTGATCATTGGTTCCTAAACTTAAAAATTTAACATATCCTTTTCCTTCAAATTCTAATTGTTGTGGCATGATTTCAATACTTGCTCCATTTCCCTTTTTTACCACTTTGATGATTCCAGAGATGTCTTTACTAATCCTAGGAATGTTATAGTCTATAACTCCTCCTAATGTAAAATAATCGCTGTAACTGTTCAAGGTTGTTGGAGTAAACTTAATCACATTATAAAGTAATAATGGTTCGTTGTATGCTCCAAAGCTTAACATTTGTTCACCATTACTTAGTAAAGTTAAAACTTCTATATTGATTTTTTTCCCTTGTTCAAGCCCATCAATATCTCCAAAAGTAGCGGCAGGTTTATTTGGTTTACCTACCAGTGAAAGTTTCCAATGAGGCTCCTTATTTTTTCCAGTGGCTTGATCAAAACCAAAAATTGTTTTGGTGCCAGAACTTAAATTTAACTTGGTCACATTGCCTAAATTCAATTCATTTAATTCAAAATCATCAAATACCAATAGATTATTTTGCATGTGAAAATTTTTAAAAGGTACATTTAAAGCACCCGCTGTAATGAAACCTTCATTAGAGGTAATTCCACCTTTATCGCTTGTTATTTGCCAATTTTTTACTTCTACTACCCATTGTTCTAAATTGAATTTTATGTTTTGTTTTCCTTTATTAGGAAATATTTTTTCATGATTCATTTCAAAAATTCCAATATCTATTAATAAATCTGAAGGAGTGATGTTATCAAAATGAGCACTGATTTTAGTGTCCAATGAAATTATAGGTTCTTTGTCTTTGTTCAGTTTTATGGTTGAAGTTTCAGGGTTAGATTCAGCATTAAATTGTAAAAATTTATATTTTAATCCATTGCCATAAATATCACATAAATTAAATGGATTTTTAAACAATATTTTATTATTGTTAGAATTAAACAAACTAACAATTGGTTTATCATTGCCAGTTTTTTCTTTATTACCAAAATAAAATTGTGATTTTCCAAAACTTAAGTAACTTCCAGGAAAATCAAATGAATTATCGACAATATAAGCATATCCTGAAATACTAGCATTTTCATTGTTCAATTTTTTAATGCTCATGGTTTTACCACTGAATAGCAGAGGTTCAAAAAAGGATACATTGATGTGTTTACCATACTTCATGTTTACACCAATATTGTCTAAGATTAATTCATCACTTAAAGGGATTCCTTCAATCATTCCTCGTTTATTCTTATTTACTCCTTTTTTAAATTTAAGATTATTAAAGGTCACTTTTCCATTTTCTGAAAGTTTAAAATCGTTGCTGTAGTTATTTAAATCAATCCATCCTTTAGTATTTACAGATCCATCTAAATTTATTTTTATGGATGTAATATTTAATTTATAACCATAAAATTCTGAAATGTCATAGTCAGAAAATTCTTGTAATTGAATATCGTGTTGAATTATTTTATCATTAATCACAACTTCTGATTCATTTCCAATAATTATTTTATCATCACGAAAGGCTGATGCAAATACTTTAACTTTATTTTTAGTTCCTAATTTCACTCCTTGCAATTTGTAAAATCCGAAATTATCTGTACTAACTTCTAGCGGTTTAACTCCAGCACCTCTGTCCACCCATACGTTTGCTCCACTTATTGGTTTTCCTTTTAAAGTCACCTTTCCATTGATTTCAATACCTTTATTTAAATTAAATGGATAATATTTTGCCCATTTTTTTGATTCGTAATTTGTCACTTTATTTTGAATTTCGATGTAGTTTTCCCCCTGAGGTCCACTTACTTTAACTGTGAAATTTTTTGTACTAGTATTTGCGAATTCAAGTTTAGCTTCTCCATTTTGGTCAGTGTAAACAACATGTTCATCTATTTGTATTTTAGCATTCGGTATAGATGTGTAAGTTGTTACATAAAATCCATTTTTTTTCACTTGTTTTTCTTCTGAAATTTTAAATTTAAAACGATGAAGTCTTTTGTAAACAGTAATGTCAAACACGTTATTTCCAGAATTAATCTCAGGTAAATCGATTGTATCTATGTAATATTTCAAATCTTTGGGCCATACTACAAGTTTAAGTTGTTTGCCTGGAGGAGTTAGTACTTCATAATTACTACTAAAAATTCCATTTTTAAATTGGTATTTTGATTCACTTAAGTCATTTCCAATCAAACCAACATAACAATCTACTGGGACTCCTTTTTCGTCTTTTATTGTACCATTTAAAGTGCCTGATGGTGTTAAATATATTTCAGGTAAAACCCTTTGTTCGCCTTCTTTTAAAATGCCTAATTCATTGCTGTAATCAAAATTCATCCCCATAAATTTAGTGTAATGGTACCCTGATTTCGACACTTTGATACTTAGTTCAGGGCCAGTGACTGTTCCATCGTTTGTTTTTTTCACTTTGATATTTTTAAATTCAAAGTAGCCATTTTGATCAGTTTTAATCCCAATTTCAGATTTACTTAAAGATCCAAAGTACCCTTTTTCTTTTTTTGTTAATATCACAACAGCATCAGATAAACCTGTATTAGATTTTGATATATCCAATATTCTACCAGTTATTTTAGGAGAAATTGGAATCATGCTAATGTTGAGAATATAAGTAGGTGTTGCAAAATCTGAGTTATATATTGCTTCAGGTTGGTAATAAGTATTTATTTTACCTGATTCTCCACTTTTTAAATCCCATGGGCCAATATCAATATTTCCAAAACCAATGTAATTAAAATCACCTTTAAAATCTGGAGACATAGCATTAATAAATAATTTTTCAAAATTTTTCTCTTTACTAATAACAACATCATTTAAAATAACAATACCCTCTGAATTTGTAACTCCATAGCTAATGAAATTTTCTTTCTTAAAATTTAATGGAATGTTATTTTCTTTGGAAATGTTGCCTTCATTTTTAGGGTAATAATTAGGCATTGGTCCTTTTCTTTGCATACCTACATCCAGTCCAGGAACACCATTTCCAGACACAACAGCTTGTCCTGCCAAATTCATGGATTTGCATATCACTTTTACTTTCATGGCTTTTACTGTTGCAGTAATTTTTCCTATATTCACTGTTCCAAGTGGATCAATAAAAATTTCATTATCAGGATTGGTATAATATCCATTATTAACTACAACCCTCAAACACCTATATACTTTTCCTGAAAAAGTAGCTTTAAATTCTCCTCCTCCTGTATTTACATTGTAATTTGTTAAATCTTGATTAAATTCTTCTACATTCTCTACATTAAATTCAAACTCGCCAGCTTCATTACTTTTAGTACTCCCAATTGATTTTTCATTGTCAGGATATTTTTTATTAAAATCATTTATGACTTCATTTTGATATTGAGTTCCACCAGATTTGTCAACATTATAGGTGTTCATTACCAACTTTTTAGTTCCATTATCAATGACATAACACACTTTCAATAATAACGTTGTATTTAAGGGAAGAGATGTGTTGGTGCCTTTGTAAGTGTAAAATATTTGTCCTTTTACTTTTGAAGTTGGTAATTTTTTAGATATAAAAGTAATGGTTTGACTTTTTTTATTTGTTTTAGGATTATCTGTAAACGAAGTATATTGCATTTTATCACCATCTTCAAAAATTTGATTTTGTATTGTTGTCAAATAGTGATGCTCACTTGTGTTAGTACAAACAAGATTTTCAAATGTAACAATGGTGGTTTTGGTTCCTACATTGGATGTATTTACTATAGTTTTTGCTGAATTAATGAATTTATAACCACTTAATAATATTGGTTTTTCTAATTTTTTATTTTCTTTTTTAAATTTAGGTACATAAGCTGGTAAATCTGCAAATTCATATAAACTTACATTACAATCTTCACACATGCTTTCAATATTATCAGCGTTTTTATACCCTTTTTTCACTGTGTATGTAACATTGAAAGTATATACTTTAACATATTGTTTACCTATATCCAATATGTTGTTATTAGCTGCAGTAAATATTAAATCAATGGGTGTATAATAATTGCTGTTTATTTTTAATCTTATTCCTTTCATTAACACTCCCGACATACCCTCTAGTTTAGGATTTGTAGTTTTGTAATTTTCAATGACAATACCAACTACTACATCATTCATGTTGGTGTTAATGTTTCCATTGTCATCTGTGATAAAGTTTTTAGTTTTTATTGGGTTATTTGTTATTGGATTATTAGAAAAATAATATTTTACTTTATCTACATTGTTTTTATCTGCCAAATAATAAACTTCTTCAGCAGTAATGGATGTATTATTTAATACAAATTCGCCTTCTTTTCCTGATGCAGTATAGACAATTTGACCTTTTATCTTTAAACTGTTGTTTTTTGCTTTTTTCTTTTCAGAAGCTACGTATTGGTATTTAAATTCACAAATTTCACTCACAGCTATTTTTTTATTTTGTTCAAATTTTGAGATTCTAAAATAATAGGAAGATTTATCTACTAATTTTAATAAAGAAACATTTGATTGAAAAAAGGTTTTGGTTTCATAGCTAGAAAATACAATTTTTGATTCAGAAAATGGTTTTATTTTACCGTTGAGATACGTTGATTTTTCAGCTATTTCAATTAAATATTTTTCAGTTTTTTCAATTAATTTTTTTTCGTCAATAGTGCTTGACTTTTTTGTGAATTGGATAGATTTCCATTGAATATATATCTGCTTGTCTTTAATGGGATATTTACCACATACAGGATTAATGATTTCAATGTTCATTAATTGATTGTTTTGTTTAACTATGAGTTGTTCTTTTTCTTCTTCACCATACGTAAAAGTACAGACCTCGCTTTCGCCATTGTTTTTAAATAAAATTTTACCTTGTGGATCATACACTTTAATTCTGTAGGCATATTTTTGCCCTTTAGTTAATATAGGGTCCGCAGGGCCATACAAATAAGAAGTTGAATTAATTATTTTTTCAAAAAAAGCAGGTGTTACCATGGTATTGATGGCATCATTTGGATTCTGTGTTTTAAGTACTGGTACTATTTTTAATAAATATTGCAATGAGGATGTATAGCCAGGGTTATATGTCCAATTAAATAAGATGTTTTGAATAGGTTTGGGAGTAACAACACTTGCACAACTTGGTACCATTGGTAAAGGAGGGTCGGGATGTTTAATTGTAATAGGTGCAGAACAACCATTTGGCTGCATACCAGACAATGGCAAATCAGTATCGTAATCGAATGCTTGTAAACAAATGGTGTAAGTACCCTCTGGCAACCCATCACCATTCACTAATTGTTGAAGAGTAACCCCTTTAAAAATCATGTTATTGGTGTTAAAATAATTTGCCAATTGTTTTCCATTCATTGTGGTTGGAAATAAAGCGCTGATTGTAAGTGCTGTAGGCGGTTTATAACCTGTTTTAGAACTAATACTCACTCCATTATCGCCTTCTAAAGTGGCTTTGAAGTAAATATTTAATTGAGTTACTCTTGACGCAGCAGTTGGTATCAGAGTGATGATGGTTTTGTTTTGATTGTTGACATAATCTGAAATGTAGGGTGAATAAGGAGGAATAACATTTAAATTGATAACTATGCTGGAGTTTTGAGCCTGAATATTGGATCTCCAAAGCAATAGTAACATCAAGCTTGTCAGACTAATTTTAAAAATTTTATAGTTCCATTTCATGATTTATATTCAGTGTTTTTTAAGCAGTTTACTCTACAATAATCGTTTAGAATATTTTTTTATAAATTTGTTTTTATTTCATGGCTTTTTAATCAAGATAAATGGTAGAAATGATTGAGAAGTTGGTATTTATTGCATAATTATGTATAAAATACAATTGAAATTAGTTTAAGTTAAATTTATAATATAAAACTAAAATTTGTAAAAA
>CAYVDH010000001.1:0-72678 GCA_964450355.1 uncultured Flavobacteriaceae bacterium | reverse complement strand
AATTCTATTTTTAATTCATTTTCAAACTCCTCACGTTTTTTAGTTCCAATTTCACCAATGTGTTTATCTATCATTTTTTCTAGGGATACTGTTTTAAATTTATTTGTTGCCATTTTTTTTATTTTTAGTATTATAAATTATGTATTGTTTTCTGATTTCTTCTGCTTTTTCTATTTCTTTTTGTGGAGTTTTTTGTGTTTTTTTTATAATGCCATGGCATGCTACAACCAAAGTATTTTTATTATCAGATTTGTCCCAAAATGAAAACAGTCGAATAGTTTTTCCATTGTATAAAGTTCTAAATTCCCAAATTAAATCATTTAATTTTTTTAAAAAGTTCATTGTCGTTTACTAATTGAGATTTCTTAATGTTATAATAAACTTTTTCTCTAGTTTTATTATCCAAGTTTTCTAAAAACTCAACAGCTTCAGTTAAAAATTCTACATCAAAAGTAGGTTTTAATCAATTTTTTCTTCAAATACAATAATTTCCCAAATGGGAAACAAATATTTTTGAAATTTAATTAATGCTGAGTTACTTACAATAATTATTTTCCTTTAAATATTTTAAACTTGCCAAGTCCCCATTTTTGAAGGCGGAATTGGATGGATACCCACAATACGCCTAACCCGTATATGCTGCTGCGTTTTAAATTGATGCTGCTCGCTTCTTCAAAATATTTTGTAGGGCAAGTAACTTCTCCAATTTCAAAACCTGCATAAAATATTTGTGCAGTCATTTGATTGTCAAAAATAAAATCGTCTGAATTGGCCTCAATGTCTATTTTTTCAAAAATACTTTTATGAAAAGCTCTATAGCCAGTATGGTATTCAGATAATTTTTGGTTGATGAGAATGTTTTGAAACAGGGTTAATAAACGGTTTGCAATGTATTTGTAGATAGGCATGCCACCTTTTAATGCTCCTTTACCTAAAATTCTACTTGCGAATACTACTGGATACACTTGGTTAGCTATGATGTAAGCAATACTTTCGATTAGCTTAGGGGTATATTGATAATCGGGGTGAAGCATGATGATGATGTCCGACTTCAAATTAAGTGCAGTGGTGTAACATGTTTTTTGATTGCCACCATAACCTCGGTTTTTTTCGTGTTTTACAATGTGTTTTATACCAAGTTCTTTCGCTTTTTCTATGGTGTTATCTCGACTATTATCATCTACTAAAATGACCTCGTCCACTATATGAAAAGGAATTTCATTGTACGTTTTTTCCAATGTAGCAGCCGCATTATAAGCTGGCAATACAACAGTTATTTTTTGATTATGAATCATGTTGAGGCTACAAAACTAATTTATAATTGTCAATTTAATGCAGTTATTATTCATTAGAGATGATTTTTTTGCATTTAGAACATAATTTTTTATTTGCTCCATCTATGTTTTTTAGGGAGCTTTTAGCGTCTTTCATTAAACATGAAGTATCTGAACAATGTTGTAATCCTAAGTTGTGGCCAATTTCATGAATGGAGACATTGAGTAAACGCTGTTTTACTTGTTCCATAGGGGCATTGTTTCCATACATACGGTAAGGTGAAATTACAGACGAATTACCCGGGCAATAGCCAAGTCCAAATACTTTCCAATGTCTGTGTTGACCATGATTTATAGCGATATCGGCATCTAATATGCCTTGAATACAATCGTATTCAGTGGAGATGTTATGAGATAAAAAAGTCAATAGTGAGTCGGCATAATAATGCCTCGAATCCATGTTGTAGGCAGATGTTGGGGCGTTTTTATGAGGCAAAATAATCACTTTGCATCCATAAAATTGCTCAATGTTTTTTTTCAAATCAGGCAAAAATTCGTGTTCTTTTTCGGCAAGAGTAATAAGGGCAATGGTTTTTTCAGATACTTTTTTGTTACTATTACATGAATTGAAAAACAACAATAAAATAAATAAAAAAGAGAAAAGTGTTTTCATTGAGAAATCAAAGGTATAAAAAAAACCTACATGAATAAAATCAGGTAGGTTTTTTTTATTATTAAATGACAATTAATGAGATTCTGGATGAACTTGAATTTGTTCAGTAGTTGGTTCAGCAGCTTTAACGTGAACAGTATCTGGAACCCATTTAGCAATTCCTATCATGATCATAAAGCCTATGACATAAGCTAATGCTACATGCCATCCGTTTTTGATCCAATTAGCCACCGATTTAGCTTCAGGGTACATATTTGATAATGCAACACCTGCGCTAGAACCAAACCAAATCATGCTACCGCCAAATCCTACAGCAAATGCTAATACTCCCCAATCGTATCCGCCTTGAGTTAAAGCTAACTTTGTAAGTGGAATATTGTCAAATACAGCACTGATAAATCCAAGACCCATTGCCATCGGCCAGCTAGCTGTAGGTAATGAGTCTACAGGCATCATACTGGCTGCAATAACCAAACTAATTAAGAAAATTGAACCACCAACAGCAACTTTAACTTCTTTCCAATCGGTGTGATTGAAAGTAGCAGCTATTAATATAGCCAACCAAACACCAAATGCAGGAAAATCAAACATGATGTTAGTAATGATAGCCCCAGCAAGAATCAATACTACCGCAAATAATTTTTTAATGTCAACTTTTGCATTCACATCAGCATCGTTAGCTATAGGTTGGAATTTGTGTTGTTGTTTAGCCGCAATAATTCCGAAAATAATGATAGCTGGAACTGCTGCAACAAAAGCTTTTAAAACTTCAAAAGCCGGTACGCCTGCAATCCAAATCATGGTTGTAGTGGTATCACCTACTACCGAACCAGAACCTCCAGCATTACTTGCAGCAACTATGGCAGCTAAATAACCAATATGTACTTTTCCACGGAAAACAGTAGCAGCTATTGTGCCTCCAATCATGGCAGCAGCAATGTTATCTAAGAATGATGAAATCACAGCTATTAGAACTAACAAAACAAAACCTCCAACCCATCCGCTAGGAAGGTATTTAGGCAATATTTGAGGAACACCACTTTCTTCAAAGTGTTTTGCTAATAAAGCAAAACCTAGCAATAGACCTAATAAATTGATGATTACCATCCATTCACCTTGTCTGTCCCAATGTCCTTCGCTGTTTTTGTTTAATAATTGGGTTAAAAGGTTGTCATGACCAAAGAAATGTTCTTTAATGTCAAATCCTGATACAACAAATAATTTCCAAATTAAAATGGATGCAAGTCCAATAAGAGCAACTTGTAAAGTTTTGTTGTGAAACAAGGCTACACCAACTAAAGTTAGCGCAAATAAAATAAATTCAACACGAACTGGACCTATTGATGGGCCTTCAGTGTGACCATGGGCAAAGCTTAAAATTGGCAGTCCCAAAACCATTAAAATGGTAGCTATTTTTTTCATATTTTTTATTAAATTAAATAAATTGGGTGCGAATATATAACCTTACTTATTGTTTTTTAAATTTTTGTTAAAAAGATTTTATTGAGGCTTAAAAAGAATGTTTTAAATTTGAATCTTTAATGGAATCTACTATCATTTTAAACCACGAACAAATACTTCGCAAGATAAAACGTTTAGCTTGGCAAATATTTGAAAATAACATGGAGTTGTCTAATGTTTTTATAGGAGGTATAGATCAAAGAGGGCAATTCATAGCTCATTTAATAGCCAATGAATTAAAGTCCATTTCAAATTTTGAATCCATTGAATTTAATGTTGAACTGAACCGTGAAACTTTTGAGCCTACCTTCTCTATTGATATAAATCAATTCCAAAATCAAAGAGTAATTATAGTAGATGATGTGATGAATTCAGGAAAAACAACTTTACATTGCTTAATTCCAATAGTAAAAAGTGGAGCCGCTAAACTCGAGTTGCTTGTATTGGCTTCTCGTAGTCACAGAAAGTATCCTATTAAGCCAGATTATGTAGGTATCAGCATGGCTACCACCATACAAGAGCATTTGCTGTTTGATATCAGCAACAAAGACAACATTACTCTTACATTAAGTTAACACATGTCCTTAGAACCCAATACCACCGAAAAAGATTCTAATTATCCTAGTTTATCTGAATTTAAAACCATAGAGATTCTTGAAGCAATTAACAACGAAGATCAACAGGTGGCTTTAGCGATTAAGGATAAAATTTCTCAAATCTCAAATTTAATAGATGTTGTTGTTGATAAAATTAAAAATGGTGGACGCTTGTTTTACATTGGTGCAGGAACTAGTGGAAGACTTGGAATTTTAGATGCCAGTGAATGTCCTCCAACTTATGGAGTTGAACATGGATTGGTAATAGGAATCATTGCTGGTGGTGATACCGCTATAAGAAAAGCTGTTGAGTTTGCAGAAGATGATACGGAACAGGCTTACATCGATTTGTTGGCACACAACATAAACACAAAAGACGTAGTTATTGGTATTTCTGCAAGCGGAAGAACTCCTTATGTTTTTGGTGGACTTTCCAAATGCAAAGAAAATCGAATAACAACTGGTGCAATCTCTTGCAATGTCAATACGCTTATTTCATCCACTTCAGATTATCCAATCGAAGTTGAAGTTGGTCCTGAGGTAGTAACAGGTAGTACCCGAATGAAAGCAGGGACTGCTCAAAAAATGATTTTAAACATGATTACAACTTCTACCATGATAAAATTAGGTAAAGTAAAAGGCAGCAAAATGATAGACATGCAACTAAGTAATCACAAGTTAATAGAAAGAGGAACAAGGATGGTGATGGAACAGACTGGTTTGGATTTTGAAACTGCCAAAACAATTCTATTACAACAAGGTAGTGTCAGGAAAGCAGTGGATTATTTTAATAGTCTTTGTTAGATTTATTTTTTTTAGAATAAACAACCTGAAAAAATACACAAAAAAAAGGTTGCTCAAACATGAACAACCTTATTGATATAAAGTTAAAAAAATATTAATAATTATTAAGCATCATAGGCATTACAAGCATAAGCACATCTTCTTCGGCTTCGTTCTCTTGAGGAATTAATAAACCAGCTTTGTTTGGAGTTGATAATTTAACCAAAACATTGTCGTGGTCAACATTAGCAAGCATTTCTTGTAAAAATCTTGAATTAAACCCGATTTCCATGTCTTCTCCATCGTATTCACAAGCTCTTTTTTCGTTTGCTTCGTTTGCTAATTCTATATCTTCTGCACTTGCCATCAATTCGTTGCCTGTAATTTTTAAACGAATTTGGTGAGTTGTTTTGTTAGAGAAATTAGATACACGTCTTACAGTTTCTAACAGTTCTATTCTATTGATGTTGATGACATTGTTGTTTTCCATAGGGATAACAGCTTTGTAATCTGGATATCTTTCATCAATTAAACGACACGATAATTTTAAATTGTCTGTAGTAAAGAACACATTTGATTTATTGAAATCAATTTGTATTGGAGTAACATCGTTGTTTAATGAAGACTTTAATAAGTTTAAGGCTTTTTTTGGTAAAATAAAGTTGTGTTCAATGCCTGGTTTTACATCATTGCGAGTAACACGCACTAATCTGTTGGCATCTGTAGCAACAAAATTGATGTTGTTTTCAAACAATTCAACATACACTCCTGTTAAATTTAATCTAAGTTCATCGTTTCCTGTAGAAAATATAGTTTTAACAATGCAACGCAACAACACATTTGAAGGCATTGTAAAAGAATTTTCTGATTCTATTTCTGGTACTTTAGGAAAATCAATGCCATTTTGTCCAGCAAGTTTATATCTACCAAAAGCAGTGCTCAACTCGATAGCAAAGGTGTCGTCATTGACAGTGAATGTAATGGGTTGTTCATTTAATCCCTTGATGGTATCAATAAGCAACCTAGATGGAATAGCAACAGATACATTCTCTTTAGATTCAACCTTTAATGAAGTTGACATGGATGTTTCTAAATCTGTAGTAGAAATGGTTAAAATTCCTTTTTTTATTTCAAATAAAAAATTATCTAAAATAGGTAATACAGGTTTAGACACAATAGCACCGCTAACTTTTAAGAGGTGTTCCAATAATTCTGGAGCTGATACAATAAATTTCATCTAATTACTAATTTAGATGCGAAAGTAAATCCCTAATTACTTCCTATATTAACAATATAGTTAGTTTTATTCACAATGTCTTTTTAGTTTACGTATCCACTAGATTTCCAGCATTCAATTTTTTTGATGATGCTATCGTTTAGTTTTCCCGTTGGAGGCATTGGGCTTGAAGTGCTTTTTAATCGGTTCAAAAAAGCATCTTTTTCTGCTTGAGTTTTTAAATTGTTATAATTAGTCATGTCAAAATTAGATGCATTTTGACCTGGTTTATGGCAACTGTTAGTACAATTATTGCTGATGATAGAACTGATGGTGTTATTGTAAGTGTAATTTTTTATTTTACAGCTATCTACAGGTGTATTGTTTGTTGTTGTAGGAGTTTCTTTTTCCTTTTCTTTACAAGCTTGGTAAATAAAAAGGCTTAAACATAGGAAAGTAATGGTAGTTAATTTTAATTTCATGTTTCAAATATCAAATATTTTACCCGGATTCAAAATGTTTTTAGGGTCAAACGTGTATTTAATCCCTTTAAATAGCTGAAAATGAGAATGATTGAAAACAATATCTAAATATGGTTTTTGTACCAAGCCTATGCCATGTTCGCCACTTATTGTGCCTCCGTATTTTTTGCATTCTGTAAATAATTCTCTGATAGCAATTGGTAATTCATTATTCCATTGTTCTTCTGATAAGTTGTTTTTTAAAATGTTGATGTGTAAATTTCCATCACCTGCATGTCCATAACAAACTGCTTCAAATCCATATTTAATGCTTAATTCATTCACTTTGTTGTATATATCTGTTAAATGAATTCTAGGAACTACAGTGTCTTCTTCCTTGTATATGCTTTGTTTTTTTACCACTTCACCTATGCTTCGTCTAATTTTCCAAAATTTCTCCATGTTATTGCTGTCATCAGCTGGCAACACATTTATCACCTCGTTTTCGGACAATACTTCATTTATTTTTTCCATTTGAGGAAATAAATCATCATGACTAAAGGCATCTACTTCAATCAATAAGAAAGCCTTTTCGTTGTCTAGTAAAGAAAATGGTATTTGGTTGTGGGTGATGGATAAATCAAATCCTTTGCGGTCTATGAATTCCAAACACGAAGGAATAACACCCGATTGCAATATTTTAGGGACTGTTTGACATGCTTTTTCAGGGCTGTAAAAGCTGCACAATAACAGAGCGCGAAATTTTGGGAATGGGATAAGTTTGAGTGTTATTTTTGTCACTATACCAAGGGTGCCTTCGCTACCAACAAATAATTGAGTTAAATTGTATGCAGTTGAGTTTTTTAACACATTGGCTCCTGTTTCGATGATGTCACCGTTAGGCAACACCACTTCTAAATTCAATATAAAATCCCTAGTTGTTCCATATTTTACACAACGAGGGCCACCACTGCTGTGTGCTACATTGCCACCCAAGGTACAACTGCCTTTGCTAGCAGGGTCGGGTGGATAAAACAACCCTAATTCTTGAACAGCCATTTGCAATTGTTCGTTGATGACACCAGGTTGAACTTGGGCTTGAAAATTTTCAGTATCAATAGACAGTATTTTGTTTAACTTTTCCATGCTCAAAACCACACCGCCATGAGTAGGTAAGCAACTCCCACTTAATCCTGTGCCTGCGCCTCTTACCGATACAGGGATGCATTCTTGATAACAATGTTTCATGAGTTCGCTTATTTGTTCTTTGCTCTCTGGAATTAAGACAACAGAGGGGAGATAACTTAAGTCTTCTGTGTAATCTTTGCTGTATTGATAAAGAATTTCATTGTTGTTTAAACAATTTTTTTCTCCTATAACAGAAGTAAAATATTGCAAGTCGTCTGAGTTAATTGTTTTGTAATTCACCTCTACAAAGTTATTGAACTTAGCGAAATACTCATCGATAAAATAAACAATATAATACAATGCAGGGTACAACCTATTGTTAATATCTGTATTTTCGCGACTTAATTTTTTATAAACAGATATGATTAACGGTTTGGTAATGGCAGCACAAATGATATGTGCTTTGGCGATATTGGTAACATTGCATGAATGGGGTCATTTTGCAGCTGCAAGAATGTTCGGTATAAAGGTGGAAAAGTTTTATTTATTTTTTGATGCTTGGGGTTTCAAATTGTTTAAGTTCAAAAAAGGGGAAACAGAATATGGCATAGGTTGGTTGCCATTGGGAGGATATGTGAAAATTGCCGGTATGATAGATGAAAGTTTGGATACTGAACAATTAAACAAAGCACCTGAACCTTGGGAATTTAGAAGCAAACCAGCTTGGCAAAGAATGATAGTGATGTTAGGTGGTATCATTGTGAATGTGATTTTAGGGGTGTTTATATTTATTTTACATACTTGGTATTATGGTGAAACTAAAGTGCCTGTAGATAAATTAACTTATGGAATAGCTGTTGAACAATTAGGCAAAGATTTAGGATTACAAGATGGTGACCAAATATATGCTGTAAACGATAAAAAAATCACTTATTTTGATGAAATAAGTAAACCTTTGTTGTTTTTAAAGTCAGGAAATCATTACAATGTTAAAAGAGGTGAACAAGATTTAAAAATTAAAATACCTGATGACATGATTGATAAATTGAGTGATAAAAGGTCTAAGTTTATTGATATAGCAATGCCTTGTGTCGTAGATTCTATCATGCCAAAAGATTCAGCAGATAAGGCAGGATTGAAAAAAGGAGACAAATTATTTTCATTAAATGATACTACTTTTGAGTTTTTTCATCAGTTTTCAAAAAGAAAATTAAATTATTCCAATAAAAAAGTTAAAGTTGGGACAATAAGAGGAAATGATACTTTGTATTTAACAATTAGGTTAAATAAGGACGCTACTATGGGTTTTAGCAATGATATATTTTACATAAAAGATACTGTTCAACTTCATTATGGATTTACTCAATCTATAAGCAAAGGAACCAATAAGTCTTACGAGACATTAAGAGATAATATCCTTGGATTTAAAAAACTAATCTCTGGGAAAATTAACCCAACTAAAAGCATGCAAGGTCCTATAGGCATTGCATCCATGTTCGGTTCAGATTGGGTTTGGGAGCGATTTTGGACTTTAACAGCCATGTTGAGTTTGATTTTAGCCTTTATGAATTTGTTGCCAATTCCAGCTCTTGATGGTGGTCATGTGATGTTTTTAATCGCTGAAATGATCATGAGAAAACCATTAAATGAAAAATTCATGCATGTAATGCAAATCATTGGAATGGTGATATTGCTGAGTTTAATGGTGTTTATTTTCGGTAACGATATTTATAGATTAATACAACGGTTGTAACAAGTGATTGAAATACCAAATACAAATAACTATTTTGATTTTTATGGCTTACCCCATTCTGTAGAAATTGATAAGGATTTGTTGAGGCAAAAGTTCATAGAAAAATCAAAGTTATACCATCCAGATTTTTTCGCTGATAATTCTGAAGATTTAAATAAGGCGATTGAAATAACTGCATTCAATAACAAAGCATACAAAACTCTAAGTCAATATTACAGTTGTGCTCAGTACCTCATCGATTTAAGTTCACACAATGCCATCAATGACATGAGTTTACCTCAAGATTTTTTAATGGAAATGATGGAAATTAACGAAGAAATTGATTTGTTAGAAAGCAATGAGTCAAACAAAATAGCTTTGTTAGAAAACAAAATAGCAGAATTTGAGCAAACCGAATGTAATCATTTAAAAGAGTCCATGAACTTGAAAGATTACCAAAACGCTCAACAATCTTTATTGAAAATTAAATATTTAGAAAGGTTAAAACAAAGATTAAAAACGAATTAATTTTTTATTACTTTGTATCTGTAGTTGCCATTGGCAGTAATTAGGGTAATAAAATACATCCCATTGTTTTTTAAATCAATGTGGTTTTTACCAGATTGCAGTTTTCCTTTTTCTATAATTTTCCCTGATACATCTGCAATTGTATATTCGGTTTCGAATTCAATTTCTATGGTGATTGTATTTTGTGTGGGATTAGGGTATATGCTTGGAATGTCACCTTGGTGTTGTATGTTCGTTGAAAGGTAATCTATAGAAATAGGCTGTTTTAAGAAAAATGTGTCACGGCATTTTTGTGAAGATGATACCATGTAAGCTGCATATTCTTTATCCATTGGAAAATAAGTGTAATAATGAGGTTGAGAAGTTTTTCTCGTTCTGAAATACGTTCCATTCCCATAATAAATTTCAAAAAAAGTACTGTGACCATTTTTAGCAAATTCAGGAAAAGTAAATTCAGTATAAAGTCCATCATTAACTACTGTAACTAGAGCTTTTAATGTCGCATACACTGAGTCTTTATTGACAAATACCCTTGCTTTTTGAAGCGAATAACATTGGTTATAATCAGAGCTGTATTCGATGTCAATGATTTCGTTTTTGCTAAGTTTGATGTTGCCATTAGAGTCTATTTTAGTTAGAGGGTAATTCCATTTGCCTTGTTTCATTTGCTCAAACCCATTTGAAAATAAATTCACGTTTGCGTTGTTACAAACATTGATATCAGGATACGATTTGTTAATTATTTTATAGACTGTGATGATAGAAGAGTCAGTGTAAACACAATTGTCAGAGTCAGTATAAGTTAGGTAAACCGTTTTTGATTTGCTTAAGTTGATTAATTTAAATTCGGGTTTTGATGATATGACATTGTCTAATTCCCATTGGGTTTTAATGATTTTGTTAGAGCTTAAATCTGCCGTAAGCGAGATGCTATCGCCTTGACATTTTTCATGGTTTGTTAATTTAGAAAGGACAGGAGAAGTATTTACTTTGTAATAAAATTCTGTTTGGTCATAACAAGAGCTAATGCTGTCAATTGCTTTTATTTTGATAAGTACAGTTGTATCTGAGCTCAATTTGAATGAAGAGGCAGTGCTTGAATAGGTATTTATGTATGGAGTACTCCATTGATAATACACTCCACTTGTTTTGTTGGAATAATAAAAAATATCTATGCTGTCTTCTTTGCATTTTGGTTTGTTGTCATAGTTGTGAAAAACATTGATTTCAGGCATGGGTTTAACATTGATAGTGTCACTAAATTTACATTGATTATTGTCAGTAATCACAACAATGAGGGGTTGATTATTACCTTTGGTAGTGTATGTGCTTTTGTTAATTAATGGGGCTTTATTCCATTTGTAATTGTATGGGGCATTTCCGTTGGTTATATTTGGATTTAATGTCAATGAATCATTATAGCAAACAAAGGTGTCTTTCCCAAGGTAAGCTGTCGGTATCAATGAGTAATTTATGTCAATGCTGTCTTTTGTGTGTAGGATGCAGCCATTGTTTAAATTGTTTTTGCTCAATACAAAATATTTGCCAGCTTTTAACGATAGTGTTGAATCGGCTAGTAATTTGCTTAAGTAGTATAATTGGTTGTCTTTCTTAACCTGCCATTGAACAGAAGAATTGTTTACGGTAGATTTAAATCCAATTTTAGAACATTGTAAAGGGCTAATTTTTTGTTGAATATTGGCGGTTGAATAAATGTTGTATTCAATCGTTTTTCTAGTAAGAAATTTGCTTGTACAGTTGTTGTCAAAGGCAAGTATTTCTAACTTTTTACTTTCTGAGGTTGTTTGAGTATCAGATGGGGTAAAACTAACTTTTAAAGTGACTTTAGATAAAGTGCTATCTAATGTTGTGATTTTGGCACCTTTAGGTAAGTTGTTTATTTGATAATCTATTCCATCAAGACTAGTTTGTAGAGGAGAATTAAGAACATCAAATAGTTGTATTTCAAATTCATTTAAATTGTTAGAACAAAAATTGATTTTTTGGGGAGCAGAGATGCTTGGTATAATGTTGTTTTCACTGATTACGAATACCGAATATTGGTAATCCATGAATCCAATTTGGACAGGGTTGCCGTTTGAATCGTTTCTAAATTCTTTAATTCGCATAGAAATTACACTACTTTGGTCACAATCCTCAGGAGTAAATACAAGCTCAGGTTGTTTGTTGTTGATGAAAAATCCTCTTGGCGGTTTGGCATTGGGTAATGGTTTGCAATTGTTTACACCTATATTCGGAGGACAATAAATATTCAAAGGAAAGCTATAATCTAAGCCTGTATTATATGCCACTGGGCTATTGCCAAAATTTAGGACAGGTTGTAATTCAAATGTAAAATCATCGTTGTCAATTTCTTCAGTAAAATTTTGAAAATAATATGGATAACCGCATTGAGCAAAGAATTGGTTCAAGTTGGTAATTTTAGGAGAATTGTTTTTTGGATGATTACAAAGGTCAATGAAACTGCTTACTATCAGTAAATTAGAATAGATCTCGGTTGTGCTTTGCCTAGAGGCGCTGATGGTTGTTAAATAAATATCGCAAGCGGAGGCGTTTAAGAAGGCCGCATATGAAGAACTAGAGAAATCAATAGTATCTTCAAAAACATATTCTTTTAAGGAGTATTTGTAAGAGCAGTTCAATCTGCAATTTGGTTTGTTTAAATTCGTGGTGTTATTTAAAAATAATTTTTGATTTACTGAAATGGATTTCGTTTTTGAGTAAATTTGAATTGCTTCATAATTTTGAGTCAATGAATACTTATTACAATCCATCACAGCATGAAGTGAAATTTTGTATTTGTTGGTTTCAATGTATTGGTAGCTTATATATGCAGCAATATAGCTGTTTCCAAATAGCGCTGTTTTAAAACTAAACAGCAATGCTAAATAAAAGAAGCGATTGATTTTGTAATTTTTATTCATACTGCTTGAATTTATTATTACAAAATTAACTAAAAAGATGTTAATTAAGTGTCATATTTTCAATTGATTGTCAGTATTATGTCATTTCTTTATTCTTTGTACAAAGTTTCCTTTATGCCATTTTGAATGAATACGAGTTTGTTTTCATTTGGAATGAATTCAATGTTAATGTTGGCAAGTGTATAGCAGTATTGATGTTTGTTGATTTTTGAAAGCAAAAACGATGGTTGATTTGTGGCTTGACAATGCAATAAACTGTCTTTTATAAATACTGTAAGTTTAAGAGGAAACGAAGCGCTAGAATAGGTGCCTTCGTATGGTTTTATTTCATTGTAATCAATGGTTTTTTCCTCAATAAATTCAGGAAGTTTATGTGGTTTGTTATAAATAATATTTAACAAGTCAAGAGCGAAATCATTGTGAGGGTATCTTTCGCCATTGATACAAATAGAAAGGGCTAAACTGTCTTTTTCATTGTATGCACATAATGAATGAGTGCCATAAGTGTCACCTCCATGTCCATAAAAAATAATGTTATAATATGGTATCAACATCATGCCTCTACCGAAAGTCTCTTTGTTGATGTTGGGTTTCATTTTTTCTACACTTGATTTTGAAATGATATTTCCATTGAATAAATGTGTTATAAACTCATTTAAATCCTTGGAAGTTGAACTTATATCACCAACTCCTATCACATTAACAAAGTCGAACTCGTTTAACTTGTCCCATTTATTTGAGTATTCTAGAGAAGGTAAGGTGTTGTTATCTGCTTTTTTAATTGAAAAAAAATGATTTAAATTCAATGGTTTACAAATTATTTGGTCAACTATCTCAGCATATTCATTGTTGTATTCTTTCTCCACAATTTTGGTAAGTAAATAATAGGCGCTGTTTGAATATTTAATTTTTTTTCCAGGTTTAAACAGTGTTCCTTGATTTATAATTTCTTTCATTATTTCGGATTCGTGTACTTTGTTTTGAAGCCAATAGATACTGTCTTTTTTCAGAACATAATCGCCTAAACCGCTGCTGTGTTCTAGCAAGTGTTTAATTGTTATTTTTTTAGAATTAGGTACATTTGGGAAATATTTTGAAAGTTTGTCCTCTAGCTTTAATTTTTTGTCTTCAATTAATTTGAAAATTAAAACAGCAGTTACTAGTTTTGAAATGGAACCAATTTGATACCTGTTATTATTGTTGAGAGAAAGCTTAGATGTTTGATTTGTCAACGCTTGAGCAACTTGGTTATTGTGCCCAAATGTTCGGTTATACATTTCTTTGCCATTTTTAAATATGGAAATACTTCCTATTTCTCTGTTGTTTTTTTCTATGTAATCAATGTATTCATGGATTTTTAAAGTGTCAATTTTTTGAGAGAAAACAACACTGATGTTGATAAAAATTAGAAGTGTTATAATTGTTTTTTTCATTTTGTTTAAAACGATTAAGAGTTAATTAAGTTACTTGAAAAAAGGCCTATTCATATTGTTTACTGTTGTTAAGCCAAAGGTTTAATATGGAAATAAATTCGGTAATGATTTCATTCAAGTTGTGTTTTTTTTAATGGGGATAATTGCTCTATCAAAGCTTTTCCATTCAAGCATGGGATAATTTTCTTTGATTATAGAATTTAGTTTAGCTCCACAAAGTAAAATGAATTGAATAAAGTTGGTATTTTGTAGCCTTAAAGTCATTCTATCTTTATGGTGATGAGTGAAATTTGGGCTATTCCATTTGATGTTTTCAGCCATGTGTTAATAGAGATTGACTATGGCATTTTTTAATTCATTGATTTGTGTAATCATTGGATGATTTGATGATTTTATCGGTCTGCAGCTACCCGAAAGACGGGACAGCTGCAACAATTGTAACAAAATGTAAAACTATAAAATAAATACAATTTATCCAAATACAATCAGAAACTCCGCCTTTTGGGGAGGTCGTTCGGCTTTTATTTTGTTTCCCCAAGTTTTATAAGTTTTTCAAAGTTCGTTTTAATTCTTTTTTCTTCTCCATGTCTATATTTTTCTTCGAATGGTGAACCAAAGTCTTGATTGTTTATTTGATGAAGTAGTTTTCCAATGTCAAAATAATTTCGGACTTCAATAATTTCAGATTTTTCAAAGTTAAAGGTTTCCGTGTCATTCATTTCTATCATTGCTGCCGAGTCGTGATATATTGGTCTGTTATATTTATAAGCCTTTTCAAACACAAATGATAGTTGTCCATTGTTTAAATAATATTCAGTTAATAGTTGAAATGTTTCTCCGAAATGTCGGGATGAAATTTTTTCTAATTGTCCTTTTAGATAATAAAATTTTGCTTCGCCTCTTTCTGTTGTTACTTCAATGTCTTTGGTTTTAATCGATGTCCAGTTTACAATTGAGTTAATTCTTTTGAAGTTAGCTCGTATTGGTTTAAGTCTTTCATTCAAGTATTCGTTAACTGGTATATCTTCTTCATTAAATGTTTCATTAAGCTCAACTTTGTCACTCTGTAAACTGTCAATCTTAACGGTTGTTTTGTTTGTGTCAGAATTTGTTTCTTTTTTGTTTGAGTTGTCTGTCCAACAACTAATATAAAAAAACATTACAAAAGTCAAAAAGTAATATAAAGGTTTTTTTCTCATTTGGTCTTATTCTATGCTGAAGCATAACGTTTTGGTGCTTGGAAGTGGCGGTTTAAAAAGCAGAAATGTTCAAGCCAGTACAAAAGTAAATAAAAAACCAGAATGTTGAACAAAGCAACGAACCCGCTTTTTTGCCAAACGCCTTTTAGCTGCTGCCTTTATTGCTTTCACTTACATAATTTGTTTAGTTTTTCTTTTGCTAATTCAAAACCAAGTTTATTTGCAGTAACTAAGTCTTCACAAGCACCGTTTTTGTCACCTGTTTCATATTTTGCAATACCTCTAAAATAAAATACATCTGCGTAGCTCGAATCAAAATCACGAAGTTGATATTGTAATTTGTTATAGTCGTCCATTGCGCCTTTAAAATCACCGATACCTACTTTTAATTCTGCTCTGCATTGTCGAGCTAAGTCGTATCCGTCCCAATATTTTATTGCGCTGTCAAAGTCGTGCTGTGCTCCATCTATGTCATGAAATCGATAAAACTTTAAAGTTCCTCTGAAATAGTAGAAAGTTTCTTTTTCAGGACTTATAGCAATTGCCTTGTTATAGTCTAATAATGCACCGATAGTGTCGTTAATATTTCGCTTACAATAAGCTCTGTCCCAAAAGGCATAACCACCATTAAAAGTTGAATCGATTAGAATAGATTTAGTCAAGTCTGCTATTGCTTTTTTGTAATCATAGTTAAATGTTTCAGTCGAATATAGATTTCCGCGTCTCCAATATGCCAAAGCACTTTTCTTATTAAAGAACATAGCCCTATTGTATACTTTCATAGCCTTTTTATATTCGTTAATACATTCTTTGTTGGATCCTTTGTCAACTAGATTTTCTGTGTATTTAACCGAACAGCTTGTCAGTATAATGATTAATAATATGTAGAAAATTTTTGTCAATGGTGATGTCTTTAAGGTTGCAGTCAACAAATGAATAACTACACTTCTTAACGTAGTTTTTCATATCAAAAAACGAAGATAAGGGTATTTTTTAATTAAAATGGATAAAAATATCATTTTATATTCGTTATTATTGTCAATGTTAAAGGCGGTTTTAAACGCTTATAAATGTTTTTATCCGAATATAAACAATTAAAATACGATTAATTTTTTCTAAGCATCTCAATTTTGCATCTACAAATCATCACAATGTCGTGGTGATATAAAAAAACAAATTTTATAAATCATGAAAAGTTTAATTAATTCAGTAAGACTGATCGGTAACGTGGGCGCAGCTCCAGAGGTAAAAAGTTTTAACAACGGAGGAAAATTGGCTAAAATTAGGTTAGCCACTAATGAAAGACAGAAAAACGCTAAGGGTGAATACGTAGAATACACCCATTGGCACAACTTAGTATTTAGAGGGAAACAAGCAGATGTAGTTGAAAAATTCGTCAACAAAGGCGTGAAATTAGCTATAGAAGGCAGTTTGGCTAACAGAGAATATGAAACCAAAACAGGTGAAAAAAGACAAATCACAGAAATAAGAGTTCAAGAATTTGAGTTTTTAGGAACTAAAAAAGCAAGTGGCAATTCCATAGTTGACGACAGTGACGACTTGCCTTTTTAATGTTTAAATGGAATTAATGTGTTTAATAATTGGTAATAGAAAGGGCAGTTTATTCTGCCTTTTCTGTTGTTTTACCAAATAGAAATTCTATCATTTTCTGGTATCCACATTTGATCACCTTCCTTAACTCCAAATGCCTTATAAAATTCAGGCAAATGTTTCAATGGTCCATTGATTCTATACCTAGCAGGAGAGTGAGGGTCTGTTTTTAATCTATTCAATAGCTCTTCTTCTTTGATGTTATTGTGCCACACCTGAGCCCAACTTAAGAAAAAGCGCTGTTGCCAAGTAAATCCATCAATTTTTGCTGGTTCGGGTTTGCCTTTTAATGAACGCTCAAGAGCATAGTAAGCTAACGTTAAACCACCTAAATCAGTAATGTTCTCGCCTATAGTCAGTTCTCCATTGATATTGACTCCTTTTAATGGTTCAAATCCATTAAAGTATTGAATATACCTTTGACTCAAAGCTTTAAAGTTCTCTTCATCTTTGCTGGTCCACCAATTTCTTAAATTGCCGTTTTCATCGTATTGTGCTCCTTGGTCGTCAAATCCATGGGAAAATTCATGGCCAATAACAGCAATTATTCCACCATAATTAATGGCATCGTCTGCATTAGGGTTAAAAAATGGTGCTTGTAATATACCCGCTGGAAATACTACTTCGTTGTTTAAGGGGGTGTAATAGGCATTTACTGTTTGTGGCGAAAATCCCCATCTTTCTTTGTCCACTGGTTTGCCTATATCGCTCAACATTTTATTGTGGTTCCATAGTTGATTAGCGATGATGTTTTCAATCAATGCAGTGGATTTGATTTCTATTTTGCTGTAATCTTCCCATTTGTCAGGATAGCCAATTTTATAAGTGAAAGTAGATAGTTTCTTCTTTGCCATCATTTTAGTGCTGTCACTCATCCAAGTTAGTTTGTCAATTCTTTCGCTATAAACAGCCCTTACATTTTCTATCATTTCTGCCATTTTCTTTTTGCTGCTTTCAGGAAAATAATGTTGTACATATAATCTTCCTAATATGTTGCCATTGCCTACACTTTCTGTAACATCAATGGCTTGAATTGCTCTTTTCTTTTGTTCTTTTCTACCGCTTTTTATTTTGTCATAAAAATTGAAAGTTTCATTTTTAATTCTACTTGGTAAATAGTTTGAAAATCTTTTAATTAATTGATAGTAGGTGTAATTTTTTAAAGTTTCAATGGATGTATTGGTTAATAGTTGGTTCAAGCCTGTGAAATATTGTTTGCTATGAACAATGATTTCATCGCTAATTATACCTTGTTTTTTCGCAAAACTATTCCAATCTACATCTTTAGAAAGTACATTGAATTCAGTCGATTTTATTTTATTATAAGTTTTAATAGGGTCACGCAATTCTACATTGCTTAATTGAATGTTAGCTAAAGCAGTTTCAAAAGCAAATATATTTGAGCCAACATTGCTAATGTCTCTGCCGCACAATGCCATCATTTTGTCCACGTGTTTTACGAATTCACTTTGAATCATTTTAATGCGTTCGTCACTTCCTTTGTAATAACTTTTTTCACCCAAACTGAGTCCGCTTTGATACCATTTTACAGCGTTCATTTTGCTGTTTCTGTCGTCTGCATCAACATATACTACTGCTACAGAACTCACACCTATGATTTGTAACTCGCCATTGGTATTTACCCATTCTTCTAATGTTTTTATTTGGTCAATTTTATCAATGTATTTTTGAAGAGGTTTTAAATTCAATGATTCAATGAGGCTTGTATCCATGTATGAACGGTACATGTCTGCTGTTTTTTGAACATCGGTTCCTTTTTTTGGATTTTTTACTTTCAAGGCGGTTTCAATGATGCCTTTTAATTTTATTTCACTGTTTTCTTTATCTAAAATGCCAAAAGCTCCCCAAATACCTTCAGTAGATGGAATAGGATTTAGCCTTTTCCATCCTCCATTGGCATAATTGTCAAAATCATCTTGAGGTCTAAAACTTTTGTCTAAAGAAGATGTGTCATAAGCAGGAGTTTTTTTCATCTTTTTTATTTTTTGTTTTGATTGATAAATGGTATTAAATCCTAAAATTGCCATGGCAATGAGTATTCCTAATGTCGTTCTTTTAATATTCAATTTCATTACTGCAAGATTAATTAAAAATTAGGGCATTGAATATATTTAAAACAACGAATCATCGAAAAATAATAAATTTACGACTAATTTTGCAAAGACATGATAAAAATATACACTTTCATTTGCCTACTTTTAACTGCTCAAATAGTTAATGCCCAATCAAAAATATCCATTACTTTTTTTGTAGATGTGTCATCTTACAATGGCGATGTCCCTATCAAAGACAGCAACATAAAAATTGGAGGAAATTTTTTAGATGCAGGCAGTGTTTACCAAAATTGGGATGCCTTATCTTCTCCACGTTTTAAATGGTTAAGCGGCAAGGTGTTTTATACCACCATCGAATTTGATACAGCTGGAATTGGAAGAGATTTGAATTATAAATTCATTATTTCTCCTGATGATTGGGGTACCTGTGGCGCCTTAATAGGACCAACTCAAGAATGCATTCACCCCGATTCAAGTTGCAGACAAAGTCAGGATGATTACAGGCGATTGGTTGTTCCATCAAGCAATTCGTCAGTAGGCTTTTTGTATAATACTTGCCAAACTATAAGCCCTAGTTTGAACGTTAAAAACTTGAATTCTAGTGCGGAAATGCACCTATCACCAAGTCCTGCATCTGAATCCGTAAATTTAAAATTCAATTTGTCAAGCAATGAGTTTGTTGAATTGGATTTATACAACCATTTGGGGCAAACAATTAAAAACATTCACTCAGGTATGTCAACTGCAGGATTAAATCAATTTTATATCAATTTAACTTCAATGTCCAATGGAAATTATTTCATTAAATTAACAACTACCAATGGCGTAGTTTTCAAACAATTTGTAAAATCATAATCTGGTCGTATTTTTGTATTCATAACCAGTAAAAGATTACATGAAGTTTTTTAAATTAACATGGGTATTGATGTCTTTGCTTTTAAATTCACAATTAAAAGCACAAGCCAATGATAAAGTCAATCTTAAATTCGATATCGATACTGTTGATTTTGGAACAGTAGGAGACAACGATACTGTGATTTATGATTTCTGGTTTACCAATATTGGAACTGAGAAGTTAATAATTAAACAAGCGCATCCTGCGTGTGGATGTACTAAACCTACCATCAGTAAAGATTCAGTTGGCCCTGGTGAGAGAGGTTTTATTCATGTGGAATTTCATAGCAATGGCTTTGGAGGAAAAGAGGTGTTAAAAGAAATTATTATCATTAACAATGGTCCTGAAAGATACGCCCGATTTAAAGCCAAAGTAGTAAATAAGCAATTTTTAGAAGAACTGAATAGCTACAAAAATCCTCCTGTCGAATCTAAAAAAAAGAAAAAAAAGAAAAAATCGAAATGAGTAAAAAAAGAGTTTTAATCACTGGTGCTAATGGACTTTTAGGTCAGAAATTGATTGATTTATACCTTGACAAATCAGACAAAGAGCTCATAGCTACAGCCAAAGGAGAATGCAGACATCCAGAAAAAAATAAACTAAACTATTGCGAACTTGATATAACAAACGAGGAAGATGTAAAAACTGTCATAGAGAAATACAAGCCACATTGCGTTATTAATACAGCAGCAATGACCAATGTAGATGCTTGTGAATCGGAGCAAGAATTATGCGATAGTTTAAATGTCAAAGCAGTAGAATATATAGCAAAACATTGCCTAAACAATCAAGTTCACTTAATCCATTTATCTACCGATTTTATCTTTGATGGAACACATGGTCCATTGGACGAAAATGAAACACCCAATCCATTGAGTTACTATGGATGGTCTAAACTTAAAGGAGAAAACATCATAAAACAACATGGCGAAAATTGGGCAATTTTAAGAACAGTATTGGTGTATGGGATTGTAGCAGATATGAGCAGAAGCAACATTGTCTTGTGGGCAAAAGGAGCATTAGAAAAAGGGCAATCAATTAAAGTGGTAGATGATCAATACAGAACTCCTACATTAGCAGAAGATTTAGCGATGGGTTGTTTTTTAGCCGAAGATAAACATGCAAAAGGAATTTTCAACATTTCTGGCAAGGATTTTATGAGCATATTCGAGTTAGTAAATAGGGTAGCAGATTACTTTCATTTAGACAAAAGCATCATTGAAAGAACAAATTCTAGCACTTTAAATCAAGCAGCCAAACGACCACCCATAACAGGCTTTGTGTTGGATAAAGCAATAAAAGAACTCGGTTACAATCCACACTCATTCGAACAAGGAATTGAATTGATGTTGAATCAATTGAAAATAGAACAAAAATGAACTATTTAATGGTGTTTATTGGAGGTGGTATAGGAGCTGTTTTACGGTTTATATTACAAATGATAATTGGTAAATCAGATGGCAACAGTTTTCCATTTGCTACATTTTCAGCGAATATAATTGGATGTGTATTAATTGGGCTTATGTCCATTTATTTTTTTAAAAACAAAGGTTTAGAAGCGTATCAATTATTTATCATTACTGGAATACTTGGAGGATTCACTACCTTTTCATCTTTTTCTATGGAAACTGTATTGTTGTTAAAAAATCAACATTACATGATGGCGTTTATTTATTTTTTTTTAACTAACTTTGTAGGATTAGGACTTACTTACATTATTTTTATCAAAGGATTGAAATGAAAAAAATAGCAGCATTTATTTTGACTTTCGTTAGCATTACAAATTTGTATCCCTTACAAATATTAATTTCTATGGACGAAGGACAGAAAAATCATTTGAAAGCCTATGGCATTGCTTATTGGGTGTTGCAAAAAGGCGCAGAAGTAGATTGGCTATTGAATTACGAAGGCGGAAGTTTCATGTTCCCATTTGAAACAGAATATGAAAATGAATGTAAAATTAGGGGAGTAGATTACCAAATCATTACTGAAGCTAAAGCTAATTCCATTCAAGTAGAAATCAGTAATCCCGAGGTAAACATGGAAAGTGTTAAATTGCTTAAAGTTCCTAAAATAGCAGTGTATTCGCCCAAAAACAAACAGCCTTGGGACGATGCAGTAACCATGGTTTTAGAATATTCTGAAATTCCTTATGACAAAGTATATGATGATGAAGTGTTACAAGAGAAGCTGCTTACATACGATTGGTTGCATTTACATCACGAAGATTTTACAGGACAATATGGAAAATTTTGGTATGGATACCGAAATGCCCCATGGTACTTAGAAGATGTAAAAGAAAACGAAGCTTGTGCAACAAGAAATGGATACAAAAAAGTGTCGGAAATGAAAGCAGCTGTGGCTAAAAAAATAAGAGACTTTTGTTTAGGTGGAGGTTTTTTATTTGCGATGTGTAGCGCTACAGATACTTATGATATCGCTTTGGCAGCAGATGGTATTGATATCTGTGAAAGTATGTTTGATGGAGATGGAGCCGATCCTTATGCTCAAACAAAAATTAAATTTGACAATGGATTTGCTTTTAAAGACTACACTTTAGAAACCAGTCCTTATGCCTATGAACACGCTACTATTGACAATACCAATTACAGAAATGTTCAGGAAAAAGACGACAATTTTACCTTGTTTGATTTCAGTGCAAAATGGGATGTCATACCTACTATGTTGTGTCAAAACCACACCCAAACCATCAAAGGGTTTATGGGACAAACTACTGCATTCAGAAAACAATTCATCAAACCGGAGGTATTGGTGATGGGAGAATACAAAGCTGCAAATGAAGCCCGATATATACACGGAACCATGGGTAAAGGCACTTGGACTTTTTACAGTGGACACGACCCAGAGGATTACCAACACATGGTAGGAGAGCCGCCAACAAACTTAGCTTTGTTTCCTAATAGCCCTGGATATAGATTGATACTGAACAATATATTGTTCCCTAGTGCAAAAAAGAAAAAATTAAAGACATAAAAATAATTATTTTTGCCACCATGATTCAAAGAATTCAATCAGTATATTTATTGGTAATTGTTTTAGTAACCTCCATCATGATGTTTGGGAATTTGAAAATATCTTCAGGAATTGGAATGGGAGCAAAAGAATCTGAAACCATTGTCAATCCTAGTGAAAAAATAACTTACGATATTTTTATGAATAAAACTGTTTTTGATTTAAATAACGATAATTCCAGGTTTGAACATAAAAACAATTTAATTACCTATTCTTTGTTAATTGCATTGCTAATGGCTTTAGTATCTATCTTTTTATTTAAAAATTTAGCTCTTCAACTTCGTTTAGTGATGTTTAATACCTTATTCATAGGGTTAGTGAATTTTTATATAGTTTATCAAAAATACAAAGTAACAAACTTGTTTCAGTCAACTTTTGACTCACAAACATATTTGGGATTTTTTATAGGTTTGAGTTTATTTTTATTTAATTATTTAGCCTTTAAAGGAATTAAAAAAGACATTAAACTACTTGCTTCAGTTGATAGATTACGTTAATTAAAACTATTAAACCTCTGTTTTGCAGTGTTTTATATTGTTTATAAAATTAAGTAAGTTTTTTTTTACAATTCTTGAAAAATAACAATAAATTTGCGACCAACTAAAGATATATAATCTTAGAAGCATTTATTGAAATGAATAAAAAAATAAAAACCATTCTTAAAGTATTTCTAGCAGCTTTTGCTTTTTTCATTCTGTCATACACCTCTTTTCAATCGGTGGACATTAAAAGTCATCAAACAGAGAACACCTATGCCGAGAAACCTCTTTTCGGGGCAGATGAGTTCAAGTACGATCCTGCAAAAATAGATACACCTGAAAAAAGTTTAGAAAACAAAATCAAATGGGGATTGCTTATTTTTGTTGTATTACTTGTATTGGTTATTGCATCTGCTTTTGATATAGCAGCAATCACTTCAAAAATAACAGGAAAAGAAACCCTCAACGGAAATAAATTTAATTCATGGTTGATGTTGATATTCATGATTGTTGGGTTAGCAGCCGTAGCATGGGAATACAAAAACCATGGTAAACATGTCCTTTTAGGAAATGCTGCAAGTGAACATGGAGCTACTTACGACAGCATGTTCCAAATTACCTTAATTCTGACTACCATTGTATTTGTTATTACTCAGTTTTTATTGTTTTGGTTTGCCTTTAAATATACTTACAATCCAAACAGAAAGGCGTTGTATTATTCTCACAACAACAAATTGGAAGTATTTTGGACCATTATTCCTGCAATAGTGTTAACTATTTTAGTATTAAGAGGCCACAAAACTTGGAATAGCATCATGTATGCAGGAGAAAAAAGCAACCCTACTAAAATTGAAATATTTGCTTACCAATTTGGTTGGAATGCCAGATATGCTGGTAAAGATGGTGAACTAGGCAAAATGGATTATAAATTCATTTCTGAATCTAACAATAAATTAGGATTGGGATATGAGCCTGCTATCCTAGAAATGTTAGTGGAACTAGACACTGCCATAGTAAAAGTTGAGAGAGAAATTCAAAAAGTGAAATCTGGAGCAAAGTTGGCTCAATTGGAAGCTGATTACAAAGCAGCAGATGATTTAAAAGACTATACAGCAATGGAAGGAATTGAAGATGAAATCGAAACATTGAAAAATGGAGAAATGATGTCAGACTTAGAAGCTTCCTTAAATAGAAAAAAGATTCAAAAACAAAGAGTTAATGACATTTTAAAAGATAAAAACAATTCTAACAAAAACAATTTATACAGTAAATTTGTTTCTAATCATGCAGAAGACGATGTGATAACACAAGAGCTTCATTTGGTAAAAGGACAACCAGTTACTTTATTGTTCCGCTCCAGAGACATCATTCACAGTGCTTGGTTGCCTCACTTCAGAGCTCAAATGAACGTTGTTCCTGGATTGCCTACTAAATTAACTTTTATTCCAACAAAAACTACCGCTCAAGCTAAAGCAGAAAACGGTGAAGAGTTTGAATTCTATTTATATTGCAATAAAATATGTGGAACTTCTCATTATGGAATGAAATTAAAAGTAGTGGTTGAAGAAAAAGCAGATTATGAAAAATGGTTAGCAGAACAACCTACAGCTTTTGGTAAAAACATAGCTGTAGAAACAACTCCTGCAACTCCAAATGCAAATCAAACATCTGATAGTACAAGTAACAAAGTAGATTCATTAAGTTCAAATAAAAAATTAGCAGTAAAATAAAAAAAAAGCATGAGTACCGATACAATAAAAGAAACACACGCTCATCATGATGATCATGCTCACCACGAGCATCACGAGCCATCATTTATTAGAAAATACGTTTTCAGTACAGATCACAAGATGATTTCAAAACAGTTCTTAATAACTGGTATCATCATGGGTTGTTTTGGAATGGGAATGTCTTTACTTTTCAGAATGCAGTTAGCATGGCCTAATGAAACTTTTCCAATATTAGAAAGTTTGTTAGGAAAGTGGGCTAAAGGAGGTAAATTAGATCCTAACTATTACATGGCACTTGTTACCATACACGGTACCATTATGGTGTTTTATGTACTTACAGCTGGATTAAGTGGAACTTTTAGTAACTTATTAATTCCTTTACAAGTAGGAGCAAGAGATATGGCATCTCCCTTCATGAACATGTTGTCTTATTGGTTTTTCTTTTTATCTTCTTGTGTATTAATGTCTTCCTTCTTTGTTGAAACAGGACCTGCATCTAGCGGTTGGACAGTATATCCGCCATTAAGCGCCTTGCCTAAAGCCATGCCTGGCTCTGGATTAGGAACAACCTTGTGGCTTGTTGCTATTGTGTTATTCATTGTGTCTTCTTTATTAGGTGGTATCAATTATATAACTACAGTATTAAACATGAGAACAAAGGGAATGTCAATGAACAGATTGCCTTTAACCATTTGGGCATTTTTATTAACTGCCATTTTAGGATTATTATCTTTCCCTGTTTTATTAGGAGCTGGATTATTTTTGATTTTTGATAGAAGTTTTGGAACCAGTTTTTACTTGAGTGATATTTATTTGAATAACATTGGAGCTTTAACAAACAGTGGTGGTAGTCCTATCATGTTCCAACACTTATTTTGGTTCTTAGGTCACCCAGAGGTTTACATCATTTTAATGCCTGCACTGGGTATTACCTCTGAAGTAATTGCTACAAATGCTAGAAAGCCAATTTTTGGATATACAGCCATGGTGATATCTTTGATAGGAATTTCTTTCTTGTCATTCATAGTTTGGGGTCACCACATGTTCATTACAGGAATGAATCCGTTTTTAGGAACAGTATTTATGTATGTCACCTTGATTATTGCAGTACCTTCTGCTGTGAAAACATTTAACTACCTTTCTACTTTATGGAAAGGGAATATTCGTTTCACTCCAGCCATGTTATTTGCCATAGGTCTAGTTTCTTTGTTTATATCAGGCGGATTGACAGGTATCTATTTAGGAAATGCAGCATTGGATGTTCAACTTCACGACAGTTATTTTGTGGTAGCACATTTCCACTTGGTAATGGGTAGCGCAGCTATATTTGGTATGTTTAGCGGAATTTATCACTGGTATCCTAAAATGTTTGGTCGCATGATGAATAAAACCTTAGGAAGTCTTCACTTTTGGTTTACATTCATTTCAGCTTACCTTGTGTTTTTCCCAATGCATTTTATGGGATTAGCTGGTGTACCACGTAGATATTATGAGTTTTCATTAATTCCTGAATTTGGAATATGGATGGATGTAAATGTATTAATTACAATTGCAGCATTTATTGGAGGAATTGGACAATTGTTTTTCATTTACAATTTCTTCTCAAATATTTTTATTGGTAAAAAAGCAACCAAAAACCCTTGGGAATCTAATACCCTTGAATGGACTACAGAAGTAGAACATGTACATGGTAACTGGCATGGAGCTATACCTACTGTTTACAGAGGTCCTCATGAATACAGCCGACCAGATAGAGAATTGGATTATTTCCCTCAAAACGAAATAGGAAATGGTGAGCCAGCTCATTACGAAGCGCCAAGCACCAATAACGAAACAGTTAACATGAATGTGAACAATGAAAGACCTTCACAAGTTTTCTTTAGTTCCTTTGTTAGATTGTTTAAAACCAAATTAGCGTAACTTAATTAATTATAAAGATGAGCCTCCAGAAATGGGGGCTTTTTTTATGGAAAAAATATTGATTAAAACTGATATTTGTTTACCTTTGCAGTGCTTTAAAATGGAAAAAGTGTAAACTGGTTTTAAAGCTTAATTTAGTCTGACTTGAATTATCAAAAAATAAATAAAGTTTCTGGTTTACTTTCAATATCTTTTGTTTTATTGTTGTTATTGGCAGGTGGATTTGTAAGAAGCACAGGAAGTGGCATGGGTTGCCCCGATTGGCCTAAATGTTTTGATGGATACATACCTCCTTCAGATGTTTCACAATTGCCTCCCAATTATCAAGATGTACATTTGCAAAAAAGAATAAAAAAAGTCAACAAATTTGCAGGGTTATTAAAGAGCATTGGATTTAAAAAAGAGGCTGAACAATTGTTAAACGACAATACTGTTTATTTGCCTGAAGAATTCAACGTTAGAAAAGCGTGGACAGAATACATCAATAGAATAATAGGGGTATTGTCTGGGTTGTTTTCTTTAGTATTTTTTTTAACTTTATTTAAAACAAAATTCAATTCAAATAAAAAACAATTTTGGTTTGGCATTTTAGGGTTCTTTTTTATGTTGTTTAACGGTTGGCTAGGAAGCATTGTTGTTGCTACTAATTTGTTTTCAATCATTGTTTCAATTCATTATTTATTAGCGTATGCTGCTTTAGTGTTTTTTATGTTAAGTGTTTTTGCCCCTCAATTGAACGAAAACAACATTAATTTGATAAAATACAAGTGGTGGATAGTGTTTTTATTGATTTTAAGTTTAGTTCAAATTTTATTTGGAACGCAATTGAGACATACATCTGATTTGGCTATTGCTAATGGTACTCTTTATGCAAATAATACCATGAATTTAGATTCATTAGGATTTTCATTTTATTTACACAGGGCATTGGCTTTAGTGGTTATTTTTTTTACTGGTTTTATCTTGTTTAAAAATAAATCAATGAAAGATAAACTCAGCTTAAATTTACTCATAGTCGTTCTAGCATTGTTGTGTTTACAGTATTTAAGTGGAGTATTTAATTTAAGATTTCAATTTCCCTTAGTATTTCAAGTGATGCATGTGTTTTTAGCAGGTGTTATATTCACAATTACTGTGTATCTTTGCCAATTAATTTTTAATCCTAAAATTCGATAATTTGGATAATACATTGATAAATAAAGCCGAGCCATTAAGTAAAGAATTGTTTGCTCAATATTTTCAATTAAGTAAATTCAGATTGAGCGTTTCTGTTGTAGGAACTACTATAATAACTTATTTTTTGGGTTTATATAAAACTGGTTTAAGTTTTGATTGGTTGCTGTTTTTTGGACTTGTAATTGGAGGATTGTTGGTGGTTATTTCGGCTAATGCTTTAAACCAAGTGATTGAAATTGATACTGATAAGCTAATGTCTAGAACTATGGATAGACCAGTAGCAAATAGTAAAATATCAAAAAATGATGCCATTTGGTTTGCTTCTGTAAGCGTCATCATTGGTTTGTTAATGCTGACAATTCTAGTCAATGGACGATGTGCATTGTTATCATTGTTGTCCTTCTTTATTTATGTTTTAGCATATACTCCATTAAAAAAAATATCCCCTTTTGCTGTTTTTGTAGGCGCAGTTCCTGGAGCATTGCCTGCATCTATTGGTTGGATAGCTGTAGTAGGCAATATAGATGACATGGCAATCCTGTTTTTTAGCATACAGTTTTTTTGGCAATTTCCACATTTTTGGTCCATTGCTTGGTTGCTCGAAAACGATTACAGAAAAGCTGGTTACACTTTATTGCCATCTTACGAAGGCAGAACCAAAAAAAACGCCTTACAAATTATATGGTACACGGGTATTTTGTTTATAATTACCATTTATCCAGTGTTATCTTCTAAATTTTCTACCATTTACAGTTTGATTATCATTGTACCTTGTGCTATGTATTTGCTTTACAGAGCATATCAATTGTATTCAGATTTAAGTGAAGTAAGCGCTAAAAGATTAATGTTTGCTTCATTATTATACATGCCTTTAATATTAATTAGTTATTTTTTTTAAATAAAAATGGAAACAAGTGCAATACAACCAAAAGGAAAACAAACTGCCATCAACGAAAAAACCTTTATAGTGTGGTTGTTGATTGTTGCCAGTATCATGCTATTTGTAGGGTTTAGCAGTGCCATGTGGGTTCACAAGGAAGATGGGATAAGAAACAATGTATGGACCTACTTTACTATTCCTGTTCAGTTTTGGATTAGCACAGGTATTGTTATTGTATCCAGCGTGTTCATGCAATTGGCATATAAATCGGCCAAGAAAGATGATGTGTATAAAATTCCTTCTTTATTAACTTTTACCTTGATATTTGGAATTGCCTTCACTATTTCTCAAATTTTAGGCTACAAAGAACTCCTAAAAATGGGTTTAACCATCATAAATAAGCAAGCCGGAGATATTTCTGCTTCTTTTTTATGGGTTTTTAGCTTAGCTCATTTATTGCATATTTTAGGAGGGATAATCCTTCTAATCGTTGCTATTGTTAAGTCTTCGAAATTACAAATCCATAAAAAAAACCTAGTGTTCATAAATATTTGCAAAACATATTGGCACTTTTTAGGAATTCTATGGATTTATTTAATAATATTTATTTATTTCGCAGTGTAATTATTACAAAATTTTAAAATTTAAATGTCAAATACTACTACAATAGACGAAACATCAATTTGGGAAGGCGGTAAGTCCCCCTTTAAGGTAAGCTATGGAAAATTAATGATGTGGATTTTCCTTTTATCCGATGCTTTTACTTTTTCTTCATTGCTTGTTGGTTATGGAGCCATCAGATTCAGTTATGGAGGTTCCATTACTCCTTGGCCTGATCCAGCAACAGTGTTTAATCATTTTCCTTTACTTCATGGTTTGCATTTGCCTTTGCTGTTTGTTAGTGTCATGACCTTGATTTTGATTATATCATCCGTAACCATGGTTCTAGCAGTAGAAGCAGGACACAGAAAAGATAAATATCAAGTGACTTTATACATGTTTTTAACCATCATAGGAGGTTTAGCTTTCTTGGGTTGTCAAGCTTGGGAGTGGTCACAATTTATAGGAGAAGGTGGAAGATTGTTTTCCAATAATTTTGGTTTTACTGCTGATGGGGTTAATAAAGCTAATTCATTGAGTTTTGGAAGCCATGTTCATTGGTTGCCTACTGATAGACAAGCAGGTCCAGTGCCATTTGCAGCCTTATTCTTTATAGTTACAGGCTTCCATGGATTTCACGTTTTAAGTGGAGTTGTAATTAACATCATCATTTGGCTGAACGTCATTGGCGGAACCTACGAGCGCAGAGGTCATTATGAAATGGTAGAAAAAGTAGGTTTATACTGGCACTTTGTTGATTTAGTATGGGTTTTCGTTTTCACATTCTATTATTTAATTTAATCATCATTCAATAAAAATAAAATTATATGAGCAATCATCATCATACAACCGAAGGAGAATACATTCCAGAAACCTATATACCTCACCCTGAATCTCATGGTACTAAAAGTCTATGGAGAACATTTTGGATTCTTTTAGCCATCACCATTGTTGACTTTATTATTTATTTTGCTGCTGAAGCTAGTTTGTTTCGCAACATCATATTCATAGCTTTTGGAATTGTAAAAGCAGTATTAATTGTTGGTATTTTTATGCACTTAAATTATGAGAAAAAGTTTTTAAGATACATGCTTATTTTACCAGCCATATTGTTTATTAGTTATTTGGTTTGGTTACTGTTACTCGAAGGTCACTACGTGAGCCTTAACAATTAAAATCAATGAATACCGAATTTAAAAAAAACCCAACCTGGAAAGTATTGGGTTTTTTGTTTTTATTGCTAGTTGTACCTATCATTTGGGTAATGATCAATAAAACAGGGAAACATTACAGCAAAAAACTCCCTATTTTATTTGATATAGAAATTACTCCCAAAGGAGATACCATATTCCACACCATTAGCAATTTTAAATTAGTAAATCAAAATGGGGATTCTACCACTTTAAATTCAATAGGGAATCACATTTATTTAGCTAATTTCTTTTTCAGCACCTGCCAAACAACTTGTCCTAAAATGAATGGCTTTATTGCACAACATATTTATACCGAATTTGAAAAAGATACTGCCATCAGGTTTTTAAGCTTTACTGTTGACCCTGCTAACGATTCACCAGCAGTGCTCAGACAATATGCTAAATCTTTTAACGTAAAATTCCCACAATGGCAATTCCTAACTGGCAATAAAAAAACAATATACAATTTAGCAGAATTCAGCTTTAAAATACCAGGAGCTGATGCTGGTCATCAAGGATTGTTTCACAGTGAACAAATTGTATTGGTGGATCGTTTAAGAAGAGTAAGAGGGGTATTTGAAACTGGGGGTCAAGCAGACAAAAAAGAAATTATAGACGCTGTTAGAGCACTTAAATTGGAATATAAAAAATGAAAATAATACAAAAAAACGATAAGCTAGCAAACATTGTCATCATTGCGTTATCTATTGTTGTGTTTGGACTAGTAACCATGATGAGAAGGTACAAATTGGATGTAGATTTTGGGTTTGATACTCATGTGTTTCCTTTGATCAGCGCCATTTTAAACTCCATTGTTAGTGTTTTGTTGTTATTAGGATTAATTGCAGTGAAACAAAAAAGATTTCAAATTCATCAAAACATCATGTTGCTTGCTGTTTTGTTTTCCATTTTGTTTTTAATAACTTATGTGTTATACCATTTTACTACAGCAGAAACCAGTTACCTTGGTGAGTATAAAACATTGTATTTCATATTGCTTATTTCACACATTGTGCTGGCTGGAGTCATTCTCCCATTTATTTTATATACTGTTTACAGAGGTTTAACTGGAGAGTACAGCAAGCATAAAAAAATGACTAAATACGTATGGCCTATCTGGTTTTATGTTTCTATCACCGGTGTTATTGTGTATTTAATGATTTCACCTTATTACCCAAATTAATAAAAAATGAAAAAAATTAGCTTAAGTGTTTTTATTTTGTTTTTAACAGTCACCAATGCCATAGCTCAATGCCCAATGTGTAAAGCTAGTGTTGAAAGCAGCAGGACTTTGCAAACCAAAAGTGTTGGAAATGGTTTAAACATAGGAATATTGATGTTGCTGGGTACAGTATATGTCATTGCAGCTGTTGTTGGTTATTTATGGTATAAAAATTACAAACAAAATTTAGCTACAAGTCATGAGTGAAATAGCTAATCCTCCTTCGGCATTCGTCAGCATATTGGCTTGTAAATGCCCAAGATGCAGAAAAGGAAATGTGTTCCAAAAATCGTTGTTTAATGTGTTTGAATTCATGAAAACCAACACCAATTGCCCACATTGTCAATTGCAATTTGAACATGAAACAGGGTTTTATTGGGGGGCAATGTACATCAGTTATGGTTTTAGTACAGCATTGATGATAGTGTTCGGAATCATTGCTATCAATGCTGATTGGAGTTTTACAAAAATTGTCATAGGCATCATTTCATTGGTGTTGTTGTTAACTCCTGTTTTGTTTAGGTATTCACGAATATTGTTGTTGTACCTCATTTCGCCACACCGCAAGTTCAAAAAGGAGTATTATTAATCCTTTAATTTAACAGATATGTACTGTTAAAGTTCTATTTTTGTAAGCTTTAACAATGAACTTACTTTCTGTAGATAATCTCTCAAAATCTTATTCTGATAAATGGTTGTTTAACGACATACACTTTGGACTTAGCAAAGGTGATAAAATGGCATTGGTAGGTGCCAATGGAGCAGGGAAAACAACTTTACTTAAAATCATAGCTGGAATCGAAAAACAAGACAATGGAAATGTTGCCTTTTCTAACCAAGCAACTGTTGCTTATTTGGCACAAGACCCCGAACTGGATTTGCAAAAAACCATTGAACAAACCATTTATGGAGATGATAATCCCGTATTGTCCATCATTAAACAATACGATATGGCCATTTTAAATGATGATTTTCCTGCAGATAAAATGCAATATCTACTGGAAAAAATGGAAGAATATGAAGCTTGGGATTTTGATAAATTAGTAGCACAGGTATTATCTAAGCTGGGCATTCACAACATCAAATTATTAAATCAATCATTGAGTGGTGGACAAAGAAAACGCGTAGCATTAGCTAAAATGATATTGTTTAAGCCCGATTTGCTGTTGTTAGATGAGCCCACCAACCATTTAGATTTGGAAGCAATTGAATGGCTTGAAGTGTTGTTAAAGTCACATTCTATAACGTTGTTGATGATTACCCACGATAGGTATTTTTTAGACAATGTAGCCACACAAATCATTGAATTGGATGGGGGCAAATTATACCATCACAACGGCAATTATGCTAAGTTTCTAGAAAATAAATCGGCAAGAAAAGCCAATGAAAAAATTGAAATGTCCAAAGCCCGATTGCTCATGTTGAAAGAACTTGAGTGGATGAGAAAAATGCCTAAAGCTAGAGGTACAAAATCGAAAAGCAGAATTGAAGCATTTTATGATTTAAAAGACAAAGTTAGCCAAGCAAATACAGAATCGAAAGTAGAAATCAATGTTGAAGCAACCAGGTTGGGAAATAAAGTGATAGAAATGAACAATGTCTCATTTTCATACAAAGATTTACCAATAGTGAATGATTTTACGTATTTATTTAATAAAAAAGATAGAATTGGCATCATAGGGAAAAATGGAATAGGCAAATCCACTTTCTTGAATTTATTGACTCAAAAAATAAATCCTAATAAAGGCTCTATAGTGCATGGGCCAACCTTGAATTTAGGATATTTTACTCAGCAAAATGAGTTGCTTAATTATTCCAACAGAATCATTGATGAAGTTAAAGCCATAGCAGAATATGTAGTGCTGGGTAATGGCGATGAAGTAAGTGTAGCTAAATTGTTAGAAATGTTCTTGTTTCCTCCTTCCATGCAACACACTCCCATCAGCAAATTAAGTGGTGGTGAAAAAAAAAGATTACAATTGCTAAAAGTATTGGTTTCAAATCCTAATTTTTTAATTTTAGATGAACCAACCAACGATTTAGATATAGATACTTTAAATGTACTTGAAGATTTTTTAAACGATTACAAAGGTTGTCTTGTGCTTGTTTCTCACGATAGATATTTTATGGACAATTTAGTAGAGCACCTTTTTGTGTTTGAAGAAAATGGGGTGATAAAAGACTTTTATGGAAACTATTCTGATTTAAGAATGGAACAAGCAGCATCAGAAAAGGTAAAACAAGAACCTGAAAAAGAAATAAAACCCATAGAAAATAAAGAAAATGGCACTAAGAAAATAAAAAAGAGCTTCAAAGAACTGCAAGAATTCAATCAAATAGAAAAAGAATTAAATGAGTTGGAGAATTTAAAATTGGATTTTGAAAAGAAACTAGAAACAGGTTCCGAAAGCCATGTAACCATTGCAGAATGGGCTGCAAAATTAGAACAAATCAATAAAGACATAGAGATTAAAACCATGAGATGGCTTGAATTAAGCGAATTGGATTAATCTTTTTCCCACTTTCTACTTGTTTTGCCTTTTCGATATACCATGTGCCAATGGTTTAATTTTGCTTCTTTAATCATTTTTTTACGAAGTAATTTTGGGTAAAAATATTTTCTTTTTAAAGTGCCTAAACGCTTTGTTTTATAGATGCCTGCAGCAGATAAAAGTTCGTATGCCGCTGAGGCACATCTCATTCCAATGAAGGCATAATCATAAACAGGGTCTTTTAAACGCTGTTCACATACGGAATCAAGTTTGGCTTTTTGAATGCTATCCACAGGAATGCTAATGATTAAATACCGGCTATTGGTGGTGTCAAATACAAAATAGTTTTCTTCTTCAATGACAAATGCTGATTTTTTGTTTTTTTTGCTGATGTAATGAAACCCATCATTGGGAATAAAACTAATAAATTTGTTTTTATATTGAATACTGACATGTCCTCCGTGAATTCCTCCAAACCATTTTTCCTCACCAGACGTTAATGGCTTTGAACCATATACAAACAACACTAAAACAGAATCTTTCTTGATTCCATAGGTTGGGTGTAGAAAAAGATTGATTAATAACAAAATAGCTAATTTTTTCATTTCTATTATTTCGATTTTATATGCTTAAACGTAAAAAAGACAATAAAATTACAGATAAGTTTGTGAATTAGGCATTAAAACTATTATTTTGCACTTCTTTTTAAAAAAATATGGCAATATTAAATAAGTTACGCAGATCTGGATTGGTACTTTTTATCGTTTTAGGTTCATTGTTTTTGTTTGTAATTAGTGATTATTTAACTAGTAACAGGTCAAGATCCAACGATGGAAATGTAGGGAGCATTTATGGTAAAAACATAAATTATGTTGAATTTGACAACAAATTAAATCAAACCATTAAAATGTATGAAGAGTCTGGTCAACCAATAGACGAAGCAGCAAAAGAACAAATCTCTACCATGGTATGGAATTCGCTTTTTCAAAATAAAGTTGTGAACTTGGAGTATGAAAAATTAGGGATTGATTTATCTGATGCTGAAGTTAAAAAATTATTGTATTCCAAAGACGCACACCCAGTAATTGTTCAAAATTTCTCACAACAAGGTTCGGAGTTTAATCCTAAAAACGTCATAGATTTCAAAG
This sequence comes from uncultured Flavobacteriaceae bacterium, assembly GCA_964450355.1. GTDB lineage: Bacteria > Bacteroidota > Bacteroidia > NS11-12g > UBA955 > CAYVDH01. The sequence goes on along the minus strand of CAYVDH010000001.1, from coordinate 36,795 downwards.
AAAAAGTGGCTAAAAAAAGACCGGAATTGATGAAACAATTTGACAGATTAATTGAACAAGTAGTATTAGAAACAAAAAGTAAAAAATACAATGCGTTGGTTTCAAAATCGTATTACGCAACAAAATTAGATGTTGAAGATGAATTTTATAGCAATACATTAGCTGCCAAAGGTAAGGCTGTTACTTTGTCTTATGTAAGCATCAAGGACAAAGACATAAAAGTTACTGACTCTGATTTAAAATCTTATTTAAACAAACACAAAGAGGAGTTCAAACAAGATGCAAGCAGAGATATTGAATTTGCCATGTGGCCAATATTGCCATCTAAAGAAGATACACTTGATATTAAAGAATCCATGCAAAACATGGTTTCGGAATTTGCTTCTTCAACAGACGATTCACTTTTTGTGACTGTTAAAGGCAGCAACACACCATACAACAATCAATTTGTAAGAAGAGGTTCAAATCCAAAAGAAGTAGAAAATGTGATTTTTAATTCCCCAACTGACAGTGTCATGGGACCTATCTATTACAATGGAGGATACAGTTTAATTAAAGTTAAAAAAGTTAAAACTGATAGCATAGGTTTTGTTCACTTAGTGAGAGCTGAAGTGCCTGTAAATGGAACAACTAAAGCAGATACTGCTGCTGCTGTTGCAGGGGCAAGAGCTTTATTAGGAGAATTAAAAGCTTCTACGAATGCATTGGATTATTTAAACAAACAATCTGAAACAGGTAAATTGAGGACTGCTTATGACATGGGTTGGTTCCGTGAAGGAGAACAAACTGATGATTTAAACAAAGCCATCAAAAACATGAAAAATGGTGATGCTACGGTGTTGAGTTCAAAATTATTTGGAGTAATTATTCTAAAAATGGTAGATCCACGTTCAAATAAACAAGTTCAATTTGCTGAAGTTCGTCAATCCATTTCGGCATTAAAAAATACAGAAGATGCTGCTTATAACAAAGCTCAAGAATTTAAAATGAGTTTTACAGACAATAAAGTAGATTTTGAAAAAATGACCAATCAATTTAAAATTGCAAAAAGCGTAGCAAAAAATATAAAACAAAGTGCTCGTACGTTTGAAGGTGTTAGTGAAGCAAAAGAAATTGTCAGATGGATGTACAATGAAGATACTAAAAAAGGAGACATTTCTGAAGTGTTTAGTTTAGAAAATCAATTGATAGTAGCCAAACTTACTGCCATAAGAAAAGAAGGAACAGCTACACTTGAAGATGTTAGAGATAAAGTTACGGAGCTTGTTACCAAAGAGAAAAAAGCTGAAAAATTAAAAGAACAATTTAATGCAGCATTAAAAACAGCAAAATCTCCTGAGGATTTAGCCATAGCTTTGAAATCAATAGCTCAGCCTTTTGAAGGTGTTGTGTTTGCTTCTGGAAATGTTCCATTAGCAGGTAATGACCCTAAAGTTGTAGGATTTATTATGGGATGTAAAGAAAAAGCATTTTCAAGCCCATATGCCAGCAACGATGGAGTGCATGTGATATATGTCGAACAATTTACTAAACCTGAAAAAACAGATGCATTGAAAGATAGAAAAATGACTTTGTACAGTTCACAAAAATCAAGAGTGTATGAAACCATTTCTAGTTCATTGAAAAAGCTAGCTAAAGTAAAAGACGAAAGATACAAATATTACTAATAGATAATCATTAAAAACATTTAAAAGGTCAGTGAATTTCACTGGCCTTTTTTATTTATTTTGAAAATAAATTTGGAAATTAAATTTATTTGGTTTAAATTGCAATTAAATTCGTTAAAAATACACCTGCCTATACAATAAAGACATACTAAAACAATTAGCCTATAGTTAAAAATTTTACCAAAGGTAATCAGCCTTTAATTAAAAAAAATGGAGGTTTTAGTATGAACAGGTATCACAAAAATGACGAAGAGTTAATAGAACTCTACATCTCAGGAAATGACGCATGCATGGACATGCTCATTAATCGCTACAAAACTAAAGTATTTACCGCCATTAATTTGGTAGTAAACGATCGCTACATCGCTGAAGACATTTTCCAAGAAACATTTCTAAGGGTTATAAATACTCTTAAAGGTGGTAAATACGAGGAAAGTGGTAAGTTTTTACCTTGGGTAATCAGAATTGCTCGTAATTTGGCTATGGATTATTTCCGTAAAGTAAAAAGAATGCCAACCATTTCATCTACGGAATCTGAAGATATTTTCACAAACATGAGATTTGCCGAAAACAACTCTTTAGAAAATGCCATCCAAAATCAATGTAAAAAAGGCCTAAGAGATTTAATTAAATTGCTGCCTAACGACCAAAAAGAAGTGTTAATTCTCAGACATTATGGTGATATGAGTTTTAAAGAAATTGCTGATATTACCAATTGTAGCATCAATACTGCTCTGGGCAGAATGAGGTATGCATTAATCAATCTTAAAAAATTAATTGAAGAAAAGGCAGCTTATCTGCAAAAGTAATTCAATGAAAATTAAATAATTATAAAAAAAAGACAGATTTTTCTGTCTTTTTTTGTTTTTATACAATATCAAACATCAATCTACGTTATTTAATTATAAAATAAAGCTTATGACTCAAAATTTTACTCAAAATGACATCTTATTGTATTTGTATGGTGAATTGGATAAACAATTGATTCCATCCATTCAAAAAGCAATTTCTGAAAATGAAGAACTCAGAAACTTTTATAATCATTCATTACAAACTTTAAACGAATTGGATGAAATAAAAGAAAATCCTTCTGTATCTGTTATCAACATTCTAAATGAAGAATCCAGATCTAGTTCATTAGAAATGCATTAATTTAATTTTCTTAATAATTGATTTAAACTCAAGTTTTCTGAAAACAATGTCTTCAGTTGGCTGATGTTTATTCTTTCTTGCGCCATGGTGTCGCGATGCCTTACAGTAACCGTGTTGTCCGACATGGTGTCGTAATCGATGGTAACACAATAAGGGGTTCCCATGGCATCTTGCCTTCTATACCGTTTACCAATAGCATCTTTCTCTTCGAAATAACAGTTAAAATCGTATTTTAATTCATTGTATATTTCTTCTGCCTTCTCCGATAATCCATCTTTTTTTACCAATGGTAATATAGCTATTTTGTATGGAGCTAAAGCAAATGGCAATTGTAAAACTGTTCTTGTACTACCATCTTCTAAGGTTTCTTCTTTTAATGAAGTAGAAAGAGTTGCTAAAAATAATCTGTCGAGTCCTATGGATGTTTCTACTACATATGGAACATAACTTTCGTTTAATTCAGGGTCGAAGTATTGAAGTTTTTTTCCACTGAACTCTTCGTGTTGTTTTAAATCAAAGTCGGAACGGCTGTGAATGCCTTCTAATTCTTTGAAACCAAACGGAAAATCAAATTCTATATCGCAAGCAGCTTTGGCATAATGAGCCAATTTTAAATGGTCGTGAAATTTGTATTTATTTTCCCCTAATCCAAGACTTAAGTGCCATTTCATTCGGAAGTTTTTCCAATATTCGTACCATTCGTTTTCAGTTCCTGGTCTGACAAAAAACTGCATTTCCATTTGTTCAAATTCCCTCATTCTGAAAATGAATTGGCGCGCTACAATCTCGTTTCTAAATGCTTTCCCTGTTTGTGCTATACCGAAAGGGATTTTCATTCTGCCAGATTTTTGAACATTTAAATAATTGACAAATATTCCTTGTGCTGTTTCTGGTCTCAAATAAATGGTGTTAGAATCTTCACTTACAGAACCCATTTGAGTTGAAAACATGAGATTGAATTGTCTTACCTCTGTCCAGTTTTTTGTTCCTGAAATAGGGCAAACAATTTCACAATCTATTATTATCTGTCTTACTCCATCTAAGTTGTTGTCTTGTATAGCGTTTTTAAATCGGTTTTCAATGTCGTTGGCTTTTTGGGAATATTCTAGTACACGTGTATTCGTTTGCCTGTATAAACTTTCATCAAAAGATTCGCCAAATTTGTTTTTAGCTTTTTCTACTTCTTTGTCTGCTTTTGCTCTAATTTTAGAAATGTGCTCTTCTATTAATACATCGGCTCTGTATCTTTTTTTACTGTCTTTGTTGTCTATCAATGGGTCGTTAAAAGCATCCACATGCCCGCTGGCTTTCCAAGTAGTAGGGTGCATGAATATGGCGGCATCAATTCCAACAATGTTTTGATGCATTTGAACCATGCTTTTCCACCAATATTCTCTTAGGTTTTTCTTTAGTTCAACTCCTAATTGACCATAATCATAAACAGCACTTAAGCCATCGTAAATTTCACTGGATTGGAAAATAAAACCATACTCCTTAGTGTGAGATATGACATTTTTAAATAATTCTTCGGGATTCATTTTTGAAAGGGGCAAATTTATGCCTTTTCCCTTTAAAATTGAAAGTTATATTCCTAATTCCTTGCGTTTGGCTTCCATCAATGAATCTTCATTTTGTAGAATCTGATCCACTTTTTTGTCTTCAACTGTTTCTATGCTGTCGCGTTTTTTTTCTTCTTGTTCTTTAGCTGAATTTGTACATGAAAAAAATGCAGTTGCTGTAATTAAGGTTAATAATAAGTATTTCATTGTGCGAATTAAATTAATTTTTATTGATTAACCATTTCCATATTTGTTTATAACTGGCTTTTTGGCCGTAGCTTAAAATTCCAATTCGATAAACTTTGGCTGCCATCCATACTACGAGCACGAAAGTAGAAAACAAAATGATGGCAGATATGATTATTTCTGTCCACGAAACATCAAATGGAATTCTTACCATCATCACGACAGGAGATGTAAAAGGTATCATGCTAGACACGGTAGCAAGGGTTCCATTTGGATCTTTGATTACAGCCATTTGAGCTATTACAAGGCCAAATATCAAAGGCATGGATACTGGTAACATGAATTGTTGAGTTTCGGTTTCGCTATCTACTGCACTACCAATAGCTGCAAATAAAGCACTGTACAATAAAAATCCACCAAAGAAAAACACAATAAATCCTACAGTGATTTTAAGAAAATTAATGCTTTTGAATTGGATAATGATGTCTTTTAACATGCCCATTTCATTGGCGCTTGGTTTCATATCGTTTACTGGAATTTGTTGTTGAATGTCATTGCCAAGTTCTACACCCAATGCAATGCTTATAATGGATGTTAATATTCCTGTCAGCATCATCCAAGCAATGAACTGAGTGATACCAACTAATGCAATTCCAAAAATTTTACCCATCATCAGCTCAAAAGGTTTAACCGATGAAATGATGATTTCAACTATTCGGTTGTTTTTTTCTTCAGTTACACCTCTCATAATCATAACCCCATACATGAATATAAACATGTAAATAATCATAGCCGCTACATAGCCAATCCCTGATTTTATTTCAGTTCCGCTAACTTCACCACTGATTAAATTGTCTTTCATTTTAATGTGTGGTTTAATGCTGTCAATCAAATTAGAATTTAACCCCCTTAGTTTTAAATTTTGATTAAAAAGGTGTTGTGTTAACACCTCTTTTAAATCATTTTTGTCAGAAATGGAAATGCTTTTTTTAGCAATCAAGGTCATGCTGTCGCCAATTTTATTTTCAATAGTAATCAGAAAATCTAAATTGCCATTTTCAATCTCTTTTTTACTTTTTTGTAAGTCATTTGTTTGAGAAAAAGTAAATGTTTTAGTGGAAGTGATGGAGTCGCTTATGGATGCATGAGGGTCGAATATGGCAGTTTGTTTCGCACTGCTGCTGTCAAATTGATAATAGGCAATCATGGCAATGGTGCCATAAAACAATGCAATTAACAGCGGACCTATCAACGTCATTACTATAAAAGATTTTTTACTAACCCTAGTAATGTATTCGTGTTTTAATATGAGTAAAATGTTTTTCATCTTGTTATTTTGTCACCAATTGAATAAAGATTTCGTTAATGCTTGGAATGTATTGATTGAAAGAAATGATTTCAGTTTGTTGGCAAACATCAGTAAGTAATTCATTGTTGTTTCGGTTGCCAATAGCGATTTCGTAATTGATGTTGCCTATTTCATCAACTGATTGATTTAACACTTTAAATTCAGAGTTACTAGGGGTGTAATATCCTTTTGTGCATAGAGAGAATTGGTCTTTCTTAAATTTGTTTTTGATTTCAGAGAGTGTTCCATCGAGTATTTTTTCTGATTGATGAATTAATGCCATGGAATCACATAGTTTTTCAACACTTTCCATTCGGTGAGTAGAATAAAGTATGGTAGAACCATTTTTTTTTAAATCAAGAATTTTTTGAGTTAATAATTCAGCGTTTACAGGGTCAAATCCACTAAAAGGTTCATCCAAAATAATCAGTTCAGGTTCATTGATAACAGCAACAATGAATTGAATTTTTTGTTGCATTCCTTTGCTTAATTCTTCAATTTTCTTTTTTCTAATATCGAATAATCCCATTTCATTTAGCCAAAATTCAGCCCTGGATTTAGCTTCCTTTTGATTTAACCCTCTAAGTTTTGCAAAGTATTCTAACTGTGTTTGAACTTTAATTTTTTTATATAAACCTCTTTCTTCGGGCAAATAACCAATAGATTTGATGTGTTTATTGCTCAAAGGTTCGTTGTAAAACAACACTTTACCCTCGTCTGGTTGTGTAATCTGATTTAATATGCGAATCAAAGTGGTTTTTCCAGCGCCATTTGGACCTAACAATCCATATATTTCACCTTTAGGAACGGTCATGCTTACTTTATTTAAAGCAGTTTTGTTTGTGTAAAATTTGCTTACGTTTTCAATGCTTAAAATGGGGGTTGTTGACATAAATCAATCAAAGGAATAATATAAATGTAATTGGTTTTTATTTTATCGACCATCATGAATATTTATACGATAAGTAAAATGTTTTTTTTGATAAATTAAAAAACTATGTAAGTTTGTATAAATGAAAGCAGTAATTCCAGTAGCTGGTATTGGTACAAGACTAAGGCCACATACTCACACTCAGCCCAAGTCTTTAATCCCTGTGGCTGGTAAGCCCATTATTGGTCATATAGTAGATCAGTTGGTTCATGCAGGAATTAAAGACATTGTTTTTATCATAGGTTATTTAGGCGATAAAATAGAACAATACATTACACAAAATTACCCTGAAATTAACACTGAATTTGTCATTCAAACATCTGGTAAAGGAACAGGACATGCGATATGGTTAGCTAAAGATAAAATAATAAATGACGAATTGTTAATAATTCTAGGGGATTCTATTTGTGAGGTGAATTGGAAAGAGATTATTCAATCGCCTCACTCCACATTAGGGGTTAAAAAAGTAGATGATCCAAGGCAGTTTGGTGTAGCTGAAATAAATGAACAAAATGTAATAACCAAATTGGTGGAAAAACCCAGTATTCCAAAATCTAATTTAGCTTTGGTAGGTATTTATAAAGTAAAAGAAACAGAACAATTGTTAAAATGCATAGAATCAAACATAGAAAACAACATCAAAACTCAAAATGAATTTCATTTAACCGATGCATTGATGTGCATGATTTCCATGGGGTATGTGTTTAATTCGTTTCCTGTTGAGACTTGGTTCGATTGTGGTAAAAAAGAAATATTATTACAAACAAATGAACTGCTTTTAAAACGAAATCCAGAGATAATTGTTGATAAAGAAATTGCTTCAACAAACATCATCATTCAACCAGTGCATATAGGTAAAGGGAGTAGAATAAAGAATTGCATTATTGGGCCAAATGTCAGCATTGGTGAGCATGCCATCATTAACTCATCCATTATCAAAGAATCCATCATTGGACCAATGGCTGAAATTAATAATGCAGTATTAAGCAATTCCTTGATTGGAAATGATGCCTGTTTGCAAGGGACAGTTCACAGTTTAAACTTAGGTGATAGTGCCGAAATAAATTTTAATTAAATGACAACAAACAGAAGGGATTTTTTAAAAAAAACAGCATTACTTACAGGGGCTTTTTCACTGTCCATGCCTAATTCTTTTGGGGCAAATGAATTGCCTGAAAAACCAATAGATACTGAAGAGTATTGGAACGCAGTAAGAAAATTGTTTCCTCTTAGAAGCAGTAAAATTTATTTAAATAATGGAACCATGGGACCATCGCCTTATCCAGTGTTAAATGAAGTGCAAAACGAGATGTTAAACATTGAAACTCAAGGTAGATATGGTGGTTATGAGGATTATGCTATTAATAGTTTGTCCAAATTTTTAGGTAGTAAAGATTCTGAAATAAGTTTGATGAGGAATGTTACCGAAGGAATCAATGTGGTGTGTTGGGGTTTGAAGTTAAAAAAGGGAGATGAAGTCATAATTTCTACTCATGAACATGTGGGACATGCTACTCCTTGGCTTAATAGGGCCAAATTACACGGCATTAAATTGAAGGTGATTCATTTAGGTAAAACGGCTGAAGAGACATTGAATATAGTGAAACAAGCCATCACTAAAAGAACAAAAGTCATTAGTTTGCCTCATATTCCATGCACTATCGGTCAAGTGCTACCGGTTAAAGAAATTTGCAAACTAGCAAAAGATAAAAATATTTTTTCGTTGATAGATGGAGCTCATCCTCCAGGGATGTTACAAATAGATTTAAAAGACATAGGGTGTGATTTTTATGCAGGCTGTTGTCATAAATGGATGTTAGGTCCCAAAGGAACTGGGTTTTTATTTGTGTCTGAAGAAAAAAGAAATAAATTGCAAGCTTATTATGGCGGTGGCGGGTTTGATACAGGTTGGGATATGCTAACTAAGCCACCAATTTTAAAAGGTTATGTAGATAATGGTCATAGGTATTTCTACGGAACTCAAAATGCTGCGTTGTTCAAAGGGATTGAAAAGTGCATAGAGTTTCAAAACAACATTGGCAAAGAGTTGATTGAAAAAAGAGTGAAATATTTGTCCAATTATCTTCAAGAAAATTTAATGAAGTTAAATAAAAACATAGACATGTTAACTCCTACAGAAGCCATTTCAAAAGCTGCCCAAATTTCTTTTAAAATAAAAGATAAATCCATGTCCGATTTGCATAACCAATGCACAGAAAATAATATTGTGACAAGGTTTGTAGCTGAAAATGAAATCAATTGTTTAAGAGTATCTACTCACATCTATAATAACACAAAAGAAATTGATGCCTTTTTAAAAGAAGTAGATGTATTTCTCTCTAAATAAATGAATGATGATGCAATAAAATCTTTTCATGTTTTTTGGGACGATGATGCTTCGCATGAATGGATAATTAAGACATCGGGAAGCACTGGAAATCAAAAAGAGATTATACTTCATAAACAATGGATGAAGTGGAGCGCTATGAATACTGCAAAGTTTTTATCAGTAAATACTTCAGATAAAATTTTGTGTTGTTTGCCATTAAATAAAGTAGGAGGGATTATGCAATTAGTTAGAGCAAAAGTATGGGGAGTGGACATTGAAATTGCAGAGCCTGGTTTAAATCCTTTGTTGAAAGATACAAATGCAACTGTTTGTTCATTCACTCCTCAACAGCTTCATTATATATTGAATGAAAAGGAATCGAGATTGAGGTTTAATAAATTGAAAAAAGTGTTGATAGGGGGGGCTGATATTAATCCTAGGTTATTGAATGAATTAAAAAGTGAAGAATATGATGGTGTAAGCATTTTTCATACTTACGGAATGACCGAAACCTATTCTCATATTGCCTATAAGGAGATAAAAAAGGATGGATATTTTACTTGTTTTGATGAGGTAAGCATCCGACAAGGTGAGAGTGGAGAAGCCGTACTAAATGTTCCTTTTTACAATCAAGAACTTGTTACAACTGATTTAGTAAATTGCCTAAGTTCAAGAGAGTTTGAAGTGTTGGGAAGGCTTGATTTTGTAATCAATACAGGAGGTTTGAAATTTCATCCCGAATGGATAGAAAGTTTGATTTACAAAGAAATGAATTTAAAAGAAAACATGGCAATAAGCAGTAAGAAAGATGAAGTGCTTGGAAATAAGATAGTGCTTGTGCATGATTCAAAAATCAACTTGACAACAGATGATTTGTATTTTCTAAAAAAAATAAACCCATACATAGTGCCAAAAGAAATAATTTGTATAGATGAAATTCCAATGAACGAAGGTGGAAAGGTGGATAGATTAAAAATAAATAAGTTAATAAATGAATAACTCATTGGCTTTGTTGTTAGTGTTGTCGTTGTTGAGTTTGTTCAATGTGAAAGGTCAGTCATTTAAAGTGGTAACTAAAGACAATGACTCACTAAGTTGTCATGTATTTGAATATAAAAAAGTGTATAAAGTTCACATTAAAACAGCTAAAATATTACACAATCAGAGGCCATATTTAGCTTATTTGTACCAAATTGATAGCAATGGTATAGTGGTGTGCAATGTGAATCCTAAAAAGATAGATACAGCTAAGTTAAATGTAGTTATTTTTAGAAAGTTTTATTTTAAAAATATCACAAGCTTAAAAATTAACAGGGATAAAAATGGACTGAAAGGAGGTTTAATTGTTCTTTGTTCAGGTCTAATATCAGGTATAGGCACATTTCAAACCGGTGATGGATATTTTTTGTCAAGAGAAGATAAAACAACTTATGTTGCAAGCTTTACATCAGGGTTGTTGTTCTATGCTGTTTATTTGCCTATGGCATTACCTAAAAAAGTGAAATTAAATAAAAATAAAATTAAATATGACCATGTTTTAAAACAATTGGTAAAAAGAACTAAATACAAAGTGTATTGATTTTTATTTCAATTTTAAAAATGAGTAGTTGTTAATTACCTTTGCTGCTGAATACATGCCAAAAAACAAATTAAAAAAATTCAACGAATATCAAAATTTTACTAATACTTTCGATGCTAGAAACCAGTTAAAAGGAAAATGGAAAAGTGAGGTGTTTAAAAACAATCATCCCATTGTTTTAGAGCTGGCGTGTGGCAGAGGTGAATACACCCTAGGATTAGCTGAATTGTATCCTGATAAAAATTTTATAGGCATAGATGTTAAAACTTCAAGAATGTGGTTGGGGGCTAAAACAGCCATAGAATCAAACAGGTCAAATGTTGCCTTTTTAAGGATTCAAATTGATTTTTTAACTGATTATTTTGAGTATGGAGAAGTGGAGGAAATTTGGATTACTTTCCCCGATCCACAACCTCAAAAACCCAGAGAGAAACAAAGGCTTACTAGCGATAAATACTTAGATAAATACAAAACGATTTTAGGTGTTGAAAAGAAAATTAATTTGAAAACAGACAGTGATTTTTTATTCAATTACTCACTTCAAAACATCAAAGACAAAAACATACAAATAACACAAGTAGTAATGAATATTGATGATTTAGACCCGATGCCCGATGAATTAAAAATTAAAACGTATTATGAAAGGATGTGGAGAGAGCAAGGAATAACCATTAAATACTTGCAATTTCAATTCATATAAGGTTCTAAAAAAGCTGTCCAATTGCTGTGGTCTCTGGTTCCAGGTTTGTCTTCCATTAAACCTAACAAGGCTATTCCATTGTAATCCTTGATGTCTTCATTTAGGTTTTCTATTTGATACATGACAGTGTATCCTGAATTTGTGTAATGTTTTGCAATGTCACTGTCTGAGGTAATCAACTCAGTAATGCCTACTGGGATGGTACTTATCGAACTGACTTCAAGGATGATTTTTAATTGTAATTCTATGAGTTGAGGGTTGTAAAATTCAAGTGGTATTTGAATGGCATTTGGTTTTATTTCATGGCAAAAATCACTGATCCATTCAAGGGGTTGCTTGTTGAATTCCAAAACAATTTCAGGGCCATTGACCCAAGCCTTAATTTCTTTCATTTTATTGGGGTCAATGTAGTTTGTGTTGCTGGGGTCACAACAAAAACCAAGGTAGTTAGCCCAAGCACCAGCAGCATATCTGGCGTCAGACAGATTGGTAACAGAAGATATTTTAAGAGTAAATGGGTAGTTCATTTAGTTGAATTTAATGGCTTTTACTGGGTGGATATTGCTTATCATTCTCGAAGGAATAAGCAAGGAAATCATGCAAATGGAAACTGTTCCGATGTTGATTAATAAAACAAAGAACCAATTGATATGGATTGGAACGTATGATAAATAATAAGTTTCTTGAGGTAGTTTGATGACGTGGTAGTGTTGTTGAATGAGGCTAATGGAAAGGCCTAAAATGTTACCTAAAATTAATCCAATCAATAATATATAAAAGGCATGATTTAAAAATATTTTTCTAATGAGTTTGTTAGTGGAACCAACAGCTTTTAGAACTCCAATCATGTTGGTGCGTTCGATGATAAGTACAAGCAGGGCTGTCATCATGTTGATGCAGGCAACAACAATCATTAAAGTCAATATGATGGAAATGTTTTGATCAAGGTAGCCAAGCCAGTCAAAAATTTGAGGATTGAGTTGAATCATGTTTTGAGCGGCTAATTCAAGGGGTATTTTTTTATGTACTAAATCTGTAAATTGTGCTAAGTTTTTGGTGTTTGAAGTGGTGATTTCATAGTGAGTGATTTTTTGGTTTTTATTTGCAAATATTCTTTGCATTTCCTTAAGGCTTCCTATAACCATTACTTGGTCACTTTCTTCAAGGCCCGTTTCGTATATTCCAGTAATTTTACATGGAATTACTCTGACAGGCTCATTAATGAAAAATATTTTAACTTTTTGTCCAGTATCTAGCTTAAGCTTTTTTGCCAACAATTGCGAAACCATGATTTCTCTCTTTCTAGTGCTGTCAGAGGTGTTAGGGCATTTGCCTTTAATTAAGTTTTTGTTAAAAAAATTAAAATTATAATTTGCAGATACTCCTTTGAAAATAATCCCTTCCACTTCCTCGTCAGATTTCAAAATCCCTGGTTTAGCAATGATGGGTTGAATTTCGCCCAAATCTTTAATTTTTTTTAAATCGTTCACTAATGGAGTAGAATCCGTAAACAAAGTGTAATCAAAGTTGCCAGTTGAACCGGTTGAGTGTATTTCGAGGTGGCCATTAAAACCAATGACTTTTTCGGATATTTGTTTTTTGTATCCAATCACTACCGATACAGCAATAATCATGACAGAAACGCTAAGGGCCACACCTATCCAAGCCAAGCGTATAATTAATGAAGTGAAGGTTTTGTTTTTACTTAAAGCTAATTTTTGGGCAATAAACGAACTGACACTCATTATTTTTTTCTTTCTATTACAAAATCTAACAATTGATTTAAGCTATTTCTTGCCTCGTTATCAGGCATTTCGTTCAATATAGTTCTGGCTTTGTTGCGGTATAGCTCCATTTGTTTGTTGGCATAGTCAAATCCTCCCTTATTCAATACAAATTGTATCACTTCTTTAGCCGTTTCTTTTTTGTGGCTTTTGTTTTTTACTAGATAAATGATGTGTTTTCTTTCAGGTTTGGTAGCTTGATTCAGTGCAAAAATCAAAGGAAGTGTCATTTTCTTTTCTTTGATATCGATGCCAGTTGGTTTGCCTGTGGAGTTGTCTCCATAATCAAAAAGGTCGTCTTTTATTTGAAAAGCTATGCCACTGTATTCGCCAAAAAGTCTCATTTTCTCAATGGTTTCGACACTGGCATTAGCTGCTGCTGATCCAATTGCGCAACAACTAGCAATCAATGAAGCAGTTTTTTTAGTGATGATATCGTAATATACCTCTTCTGTGATATCCAATCTGCGGGCTTTTTCAAGTTGAAGAAGTTCTCCTTCGCTCATCAATTTTACGCTTTCGCTGACGATTTTAAGCAAGTCGAAATCGTTGTTGTCAACGGAGAGTAACAAGCCCTTGGCTAGTAAGAAATCTCCTACCAACACAGCAATTTTGTTTTTCCAAAGGGCATTAATACTGAAAAATCCTCTTCTCTTGTCGCTGCCATCTACCACGTCATCATGAACAAGGGTGGCTGTATGTAGCAATTCAATCAAGCTGGCTCCTCTGTATGTTCTTTCGTTGATTTCACCATGCAATTTAGCGCAAAACAACACAAACATAGGTCTAATTTGTTTTCCTTTTCTTTTTACTATGTAGTGCATAATGGTGTTGAGCAATGGTACATGGGTTTTCATGCTTTTGCTGAACGCCAATTCAAACAATTTTAATTCATTGTCAATAGGGAGTTTTATAGTATCAATTGAAGTGGACAAAATATTAGTTTGCGAAAATAAGGAATTGAGTTGTATTGAACGAATAATTTTATTTATAGAGTTATACAGGTTTGGTGCTTGATTTTTGATGGACTAATGAAGTATTTGTTTTCCAATAAAGATTGTTTTATTGTTTTATTATTTTTCAATTATTGCATAATAAAATATTTATAAATGCCAAATAATTTTATATTTGCATATTAAAATAATCATAAAATAAATTATATCAATCTATATTAAATAAAATAATATGCATTATTAATTATTATTAGTATATTTGCATATTAAAATATGTATTTATGTTGTTAAATTCTACTACAATTGAAGAACTTAAGCTTAAGTTAGCTCTATTGTGTAAGGAGCTTCGCAAAAAAAATGGATTGACTCAAAATGAATTGGCGGATAATTTAGGCATGTCAAGGATCACCATTCAGAACTTGGAATCAGCTAACAATGTAACAATTGATACTTGGTTTAAGGTGATGCAACATTTTGATTTGTTAGACAAATTGATGACCCTTATCAACGATGAAATAGATAACAACAGCATAAAATCATTGTATTGATTATGGCTAAAAATGAACTTGTGCAAGTGCATTGTTTTGGAATTGAAATTGGAAAACTTGGCTTTGATGAAAACAAAAACAAGTCGTATTTTCAGTTCAATCCTGTTTTTTTAAAAACAGGCATGTATGAACACTTGTTCCCACTTGTTTTTAAACGCATAGAACACACCCAAGTGTTTAGTCAATTCAATTCTGATACTTTCAAAGGGTTGCCTCCTATGATAGCAGATTCCTTGCCCGATATGTTTGGCAATTTGGTGTTTAAATCGTGGTTAGATGCAAACGGGAAAGGCAGTAAATCCATCAGTGTGCTTGAACAACTTGCGTATGTGGCTAACAGAGGAATGGGGGCTTTGGAATACACTCCCGTTAAGCACATTCCTAGGCATACCTCCATTGATTTGAATGAAATTATAGACGTGTTGAAACAAGTAATGGATGTAAAACAAAACACTCAAGCCGAGCATTTGGATACAGAATCCTTGATTAATGTATTTAAAATTGGAAGTTCAGCTGGGGGCGCCCACCCCAAAATAGTGATTTCGGAAAATAAAAAATCAGGAAAAATCATTCCTGGCGATTTGGAATTTTCCGATAAATACAATCATTATTTAGTGAAATTACACTTAGACGAAGAATTGCCCTACAACAAAGAATTGATTGAATACAGTTATTATTTATTGGCTAAGGAGCTTGGAGTTTCAATGATGGAGTCAAAGTTGATAGACGGCAAACACTTTGCTACAATGAGGTTTGATAGACAAAATGGGAAAAAGAATCACGTGCTGACCGCTTCGGGTTTAACAGGTTGGGATTTTAAAAATCCTGAAGTATCTTCTTATGAAAATCTATTTGATTTAGCCTTGTTTTTAAAAATTCCACACAAACAAATTGAAGAATTGTTTAAACGAATGGTTTTTAATTTGGTGTATGCAAATGCCGATGATCATCTCAAGAATCATTCGTTTATTTACAACGAATTAACGGATCAATGGAGTTTAGCTCCAGCGTATGATTTGACATTTTCGTTGAATCCGTTGCTGAATTATAAAAAAGTGTCGAGAGCTTTGTCTATCAATGGAAAAAGACAAAACATTTCAAAAGAAGATGTGCTTGTTTTAGCTAAAAAATACACCATTAAAAACCCAAGTTCCATCATCGAACAACTGCTTTCATCTGTTGAATTTTGGGAACAAAAAGCTCAAGATTTGGCTATCCCGACAAAAATAATTGGCAACATGAAAAAGGATTTTTACCTTTTTTAGCTCTCCAATTTACAGAGAAATAAATTGGCTTTTTGATATTGTGAATTTGATAAATTACCTTTGCCAACTCAAAAAAAATAATTCAATGCTAACAATAGATCAATTTAATTTTAACAATGAAAAAGTATTAATGCGTGTCGATTTTAATGTGCCATTAAATTCGGAGTTTAATATCACTGATGATTCACGTATAGCTGCCACTATACCTAGTATTAAAAAAATACTATCAGATGGCGGCAGTTGCATTTTAATGAGTCATTTGGGCAGGCCTAAGGAAGGTCCTGCTGAAAAATATTCATTAAAACACGTGGTAGAAAGGTTGAAAGAATTGAGTCAAGCCAATGTGTATTTTGCTGATGATTGTATAGGTGAAACGGCTTATCAGTTGGCTAACGAGTTGAAACCAGGGGAGATTTTATTATTAGAAAATTTGAGATTTTATAAAGACGAAGAAAAAGGGAATGTAGAATTTGCTGAAAAACTGAGTAAAATGGGTAGTTTTTATGTGAACGATGCATTTGGAACTGCACACAGAGCACATGCCTCTACAGCGGTTATCGCTCAATATTTTAAAGGGAAAAAATGTTTTGGCTATGTGATGGCAAATGAAATTTTAAATGCCAAAAAAGTATTAGATCAGCCTCAGCGCCCATTTACAGCCATTGTAGGAGGAGCTAAAGTAAGCGATAAATTGTTGATCATAGAAAATTTGATGAACATTGCGGATAACATCATTGTTGGAGGAGGAATGGCATACACATTTGCTAAAGCCATGGGTGGCAGCATTGGAAATTCACTTTGCGAAGACGATAGAATGCCTTTGACGCTTGAGTTGATAGAAAAAGCGAAATCTAAAAATGTAAAATTGTTGTTGCCTATTGATTCTAAAGTCGCAGATAAATTTGACAACAATGCCAATACCAAAATTGAAAACAACCAGACGATAAGTGAAGGGTACATGGGCTTAGATATTGGACCTAAAGCTATAGAAGAGTTTTGTCAAGTGATAAAATCTTCTAAAACGGTGTTGTGGAATGGACCAATGGGGGTGTTTGAGATGGCTAATTTTTCTGAAGGAACCAAAGCGGTGGCAGAGTCAGTAGCTTCTGTTTCACTGAATGGAGGATTTAGTTTAATTGGAGGTGGAGACAGTGCCGCAGCGATACATCAATTTGGATATGCGGATAAGGTGAGTTATGTCTCTACAGGAGGAGGTGCTTTGTTAGAATATTTTGAAGGTAAACTATTGCCGGGTATTCATGCCATAGAAACGGAGTAAAATTAGTTTATAACTCCTTAAATTCTTCATGAATAATTAACAATACTTATTCTATTTTTGCATAAATTTTTTAAAACCAAATATCAAATAAAATGAAAATAACAGTAGTAGGAGCCGGAGCAGTAGGCGCAACATGTGCTGATAACATTGCCCGCAAAGAATTGTGTTCAGAATTGGTGTTGTTAGACATCAAAGAAGGCATCAGTGAAGGTAAAGCTTTGGATTTGTTTCAAACTTCATCTTTACTTGGGTTTGATACCAAAATTACTGGAAGTACCAATGATTATTCTAAAACCGCTAACAGCGATGTAGTAGTAATTACCAGTGGAATACCACGTAAGCCAGGAATGACTCGCGAAGAGTTGATTGGGATTAATGCAGGAATAGTTAAAGGTGTTACTCAAAATATATTAGAACATTCTCCAAATGCCATCATCATTGTAATCAGTAACCCAATGGATACCATGACTTACTTGGCGTTAAAATCAAGTGGAATTCCTAAAAACAGAATCATAGGAATGGGAGGAATATTAGACAGCGCTCGTTTTAAATGCTATTTGTCATTAGCTACTGGTGCATCTACAAACGATTTGCATGCCGTGGTTATAGGTGGTCATGGTGATACTACTATGATTCCATTAACCAGATTAGCGACAGTAAATGGATTGCCAGTGAATCATTATTTAAATGATGAGCAATTGGCTAAAGTAGCAGCAGATACCATGGTAGGAGGTGCTACACTAACAGGATTGTTGGGCACTAGTGCTTGGTATGCGCCAGGAGCAGCAGGAGCAGCATTGGTAGAAGCCATAGTTAGAGATGAGAAAAAAGTAATGCCTTGTTGTGTTGCATTAGATGGCGAATATGGTCAATCAGACATTTGTTTAGGAGTTCCTGTAGTGATTGGAAGAAACGGTTGGGAGAAAATCATCGATTACAAACTAAACGAAACAGAGCAAGCAGCATTCAACAAAAGTGCAGAAGCTGTTCGCAGCATGAACGCGGTGTTGAGTACTATGAGTATGTAAGATTAGATAACAATTTTTCAATATTAAAAGACCGATTTAATTTCGGTCTTTTTTTTTATTTTAATCAAAAACACTTATTCCCCAATTTCATACACTTATGGTGGAATTTTGAACATTTATAAGTTTGAATGGATTGAATTTGACACTTTTATATTTTTTTAGTACATTTGAAGTATCCTTAAATTCTTACACTTATGAAAAAATTAATTACACTTTCCTTCTTTATTTTTATTTCTAACATGATAATCCATGCTCAAGTCACTGCCAATGCTGGAGCTGATAAAGAAAATTGTTTAAACGATTCAATAAAGGTAACTGGTACAGGTTTAAGTCAAGGTGATGTTGGAACATATCAGTGGAAAGACCTAAGCTCTAATTCAGTGGTATCTAACAATGAGTTTTTGAAAATGAAATCTACTAATATTGGAACTAAACTATATGAACTTAAAGTCACCAAAACAGTAAACAGTATCACCTATACTGATTATGATTCATTTGAGTTAATAACTCACGCTTTGCCAACAATCAGTGGGTTTTCTATGGCTGCTAATTGTTACAATTCTGGCAAAAGAATATTGGATGTAGTTACAGCTAATGGTGGCAACAAAGACAAAATAAAATACTGGGATAAAAAAGGGTGGGTGACTGGAGGTCCTGCTGGAACCAATTGGTTTTACTATGATTTTGCTTCAAATATCTCAAACGACCATGTGCCTAAAACCGGATTGAGAGATTCTATATTTTTTAGTTATACAGATGACAATGGTTGTGTAAATTCTGGAAAATCAACCATCAGATTGTATCCCGCACCAACTGTGGTTACTCAAGAATCGGTTATTTGCCAATTAAATGGTGATTACGAATTATACAACAGCGTTATTCATCCAGTAAGTCAAGTTAGAATTGGTGGTATTTCTACTTTTAAATGTTTAAAAGTTCCAACCAATTCAGGAGTAAACCCCGACTCGGTAATTTATAAAGATACCACAGTAGTGCCACTTAAATGGATGTTTGATCCAGGAACAGCAAATCAATCCAATAGACAAGGGGAATACATTATACAATATTGTTTTCAAGATGGGCTTACAGGTTGCTTAAGTTGTGATACTTCAATTCTAACTGTCATTCCTTTGCCTGAATACGAGCAAACAAAGGATAAATTTTGTGCAAACGATGGTAAAATCATGTTAGATAGCACTGTTAGAAATAAAAAGGACAATAAAAGGCCTTTTATGAGTGCTTGGCAAGATTTAACTTATTCTAATTGCATTACCAACTTTAAAGAATTCAATACTGCTTGTCAAACAGGAACTCATCAACTAGTCATTAACGATTATTTTACTGGATGTAATACTTCTGATACTTTGACATACATTGTCAATGGCTTGCCACAAGTGACATTAACAACCCCAGATACCATTTTTAATGATAAAGATTCAGTTGCATTGATGAGCAATTACCAAGGAAATTCAAATGGCAAATGGTATGGTGATGAAATTAATGCCAATGGAACAATATACATAGATGATATTGACTTTATGGGCATGTGGTCCGTAACTAAAACCTATAAATATTGTTTTACTAACCCAACAACATCTTGCACCAATTGTGACAGTGTTACCGTTGTTTTCATGGATACAGCTTTTAATGGCAATGGAGCAAGTGTCAATCAATTGAAAAATAATTGGGTAAAAAGCTATCCTAATCCTGTCATTGATGTATTGCATTTTGATAACATTCGTATCAATGCGTATTCGATAGTTGATAACACTGGAAAATTAATCATTCAAAATTCCGATTTGGATCAGTCTTTTGTTGATTTCAGAGAAATTAAATCTGGAGTGTACATGCTGAAAATAGAGAGTGAAAATAGAACTGTTTGGTTGAAAGTGATTAAACATTAGTTTTCTATAATTTCCCCAAAATAAATTCCTCCCAATATTCCCTTAGTTCGCTCAATTTGTATATTATCTCCTTCGTTGTAATAGTCGTAAATTTTATGTTTTACAGGTATTCTTTTCTCATTTGTGATATCATCTGAAATGAAGAAATAATAAGTTTTTGTGCTGTAATTATTACTAATTTTTTCAATTATTTCATAAACTTTTATTTCAGAATATTGGCTAAAATGATTGTTTATGATTGTGCCTAATCCCAAAGAAAAGAAAAAACATGAGACTAAAGTCATAATTTTAAATCCATGCCCATTGATGATTTCTATGTTTTTCAAATAAGGAATTAAAAAACTAATAATAGAGTAAATCAAATAACCAATTATAAGTCCTGTTATAGATAAAGTTAATGTAAAGAACATGTAGTTTTCATAATATTCAATACTTCTAATGTAAACAATGGATGTGCCAATACATAACATCGCTACAAGGATTAATATATCTTTGATGTATTTCATTTCCTCTTAAACAACATCAGGCCTTCATGTTCTTTAATTAATTCCCATTCTCCAGATGATTTTAATTCTTCAATTTTTTGATTGAACTCTTTTTCATCGATGGGGTAAAAGTATTCTTTACTGCATACCATGATGTATTCAGCATCTCTTATTACTGGGAATTGATAAGCTTTGTCGCGGTATGCAAAATGTGGAACAAAAGGTGATTGTGCACTCACTATGGCATTTTTAGGAACCATGTCTATCATGTTGTGAGCTTCTTTTATAGAGTAATTGTTAGTGTAATGATCTGCTTGGTAAAATCTAATCCTTTCGTAAGGATGCCAATACACAGTGCCATCAAAATACTTGAACGTGCAATACAATGAGCCAAATAATACTAAGCTTACTGTTGTGTATTTAAGGGCATTGTTTTTTATTTGATTGATGCTTGAAAAAACTCCCAATGATAAGATTGCAGCAAACTCAATGGAGTAATGTGCATCTATGCTCCAAATGGTAGGGTTACTATTGAACATCTTAACAAACAAAGGAGAGATTAATGCGATTAAAAACCATGGTCGTGCAATTAAAAACGGCAAACCACTCAATAGTATGAATTGCCAAAATTCAAGCTTAATGCCGTCATTGTAATTTTTGCCACTGTGATTAGTAAACAAGTATTCAATTGTTTTTATTGGATGTTTAAGTATGTTTAAAAATGCTTCTTCAAAAGAATTACCTAAAATCTGATAATTAAAATGATGGTAGCCGTTATGGATTGAAATGGCAGGCATTACCACTTTGACAAGGCTAGCAAACCATACTAAACCAATAATTGAAAGAAGAATTAAAATGGTTCTTGTTTTTTTTTCTTTTCTAAATTCAATGGCTGCCGCTAAGCAAATGCAAAAAAGCCACAAAGGCATGGTTTCTTTTGCTATACCTATCATGACAAACATTGCAATGGCTTTACTTAGTTTTTTTTCTTTTAAATAAACAAAAAACCAAGGGCTAATTAATGCTGCTACAACATTGCTGTGATAGTCGAAAGACAGTGCAGAATAAATTCCGAAAAACAAATAGAAATGAATGCTAGCAAATAAGGCAAGTTGATTGTTGTCGCTGATTAATTGTATGTATTTGTAAACGCCTTTGCTGCCAATAATTATAGCCGATATTTGAACAACAAGTAAAGTGTATTCGCCAAATACATGCGAAAGTGGTGAAAATAAAAGGAGGTATAAATCAAAATGATCGGAAAGTAAATTTTCTGGAATTTCCCTGAACACACAGCCATCATTCCATCGAAATCTGCTGTAATCATATATCGCATTGTTGAATATTCCCAAATCCCAAGCATAAGTTCTAAAACAATAATGGTTGACCAAGGAAATTAAACAATAAATAGTTAGAAAAAACAAAGTCGCTATTAGCCATTTGTTGTCGAGTTTTGAAAAGGAAATATTGAGTTTGTTTTTTAACATGAAAAAGGCAAAATTAAGGAATTGTATTAAACTTATAAACTATGGTATTACATTTGTCGTTATTATAACAATGGATTTATCATGGATTACTGCGGAAGTCAATGGACTTGTAACTCAAGTAGGGGAATTTATACTCAGCGAAAGGCAACGGTTTCAACAAAACAGTGTTGAATCAAAAGGGCTGAATCAGCTTGTGAGTTATGTGGATATTGAAGCAGAAAAACAATTAGTGGCAGGACTGAAACAACTCATTCCCGATTCGGGTTTTATAACAGAAGAAAATACAACTGACAATGAGTTGAAAGAATACAATTGGATCATTGACCCTCTAGATGGTACTACTAATTTTATTCATCATGTGCCAGTATTCAGCATCAGTGTTGCTTTGGTTAAAGGTAATGATATTTTAATTGGTGTGGTTTATGAACTAGGCCGAAAGGATTTATTTACTTCGAGAAAAGGAGGAGGGGCATGGTTGAACGGTAAGCCTATTCATGTCTCTGATTGTTCTCAATTGTCAAAATCCTTATTAGCGACAGGATTTCCTTATTATGAATTCGAACAATTAAACGAATACATTGAGCTTTTGAAACAATTCATGAAATCGTGTCACGGATTGCGAAGAATGGGTTCAGCTGCAGTAGATTTAGCTTATGTTGCCAGTGGTAAATTCGAAGGTTTTTTTGAAATAGGACTGAATGCATGGGATGTAGCTGCAGGGGTGTTGTTGGTAAAAGAAGCTGGTGGAGAAGTTAAAGATTTTAATGGAGGTGAAGATTATTTATTTGGAAAACACATCATCGCCAGTAATTCTCTTGTACATAAAGAATTTTCAGAAGTTATTTATACCTGTTTTAAACCCTAAAATTTAATGAAGATAAAGTCAATATTAATTTTGCTAACTGCCATTCTTTTTTATAATAATCAGTTGTTTTCTCAAGCCTGTTGTTATTATGTACCATATAAATCACAAAATGGATTAATGGGGTATTGCGACACCAATAGAAGGGTAGTTATACAACCCAAGTTTCAAAAAGCTTATTTTTTTCAGTCACAAAAATTGGCATTAATAAGCAATGAAGTAAATGAAGTAGAATTGTTTGGCTTAATCAATGAACGTGGTGAAACTGTATTGAGTTCAAATTATTTAAATATTCAATTGTTGGGCGAATTAATTCTTGTAACTGAAAATTCGGAAAATGAAAACAAAGCCATATACGGTATAAATGGAAAACAATTGTTGCCTTTTGAATTTCAAAATGTTTCTGTAGTAGGAAATTACATCAAAGCCATAGGTGCTGGTAGCCAGTATAGTTTATATAAATACAATCAAATAAGTTCAAAAGTTGACTTGTTGATCAAGCCCATGAAATCGAATATTAATCATCAGCTCAATGAAGAAAAAAAAATCTCTTATTTTTATTATTATAACGATGACCTAAAATTGGTGTATGTTGACTCAGCTGGTAAAGAGATGAAACAATTTCAAGGAATGAATTCGCCAGAGTATGATAATAAATCGAATAAAGACAAATCAAATACTTCGGTTAATGATATAGTAGATTATTATGTTTATACTAATAAAAACAAAAAGAAAGGTGTGATTAGGTACCATGTCAAAAATAAAAAGATAAGAGATACTATGCCTGCATTGTATGACAAATTAATTGTAGGTTATCAATTAGACAGTGTTTTTTTTATTGGGAAATTGAATGGGAAATATGGGGTATTGAACCAGTACAATAAAATCATCATACCTTTTGAATACGATTCTATAACATATTATAGGGTATGCGACTTATGGAATTCCAAACAAAAGAAAGTTGGATTGGAGTTTTTTGTGATGAAAAGTGGTAGATGGGGATTAATCAACAGCACTAACACTAAAAAATTAATATTGCCAATGTCTTATGATAAGATTTATGAATTTGAGTGCCCTAATTATGTCCTTGTTAAAAATGATTTATATGGTTATTGTCAAGTCATCAACAATCAATTGACTCATGTTATAGAACCCAAATACCAATCCATTTTAAGTTATCATTTATTGCCCAATGGGTATTTGTTGATTGAAGTAGAAAAAAACAATCAGATGTATTGGGTGAATTGGAAAGGTTTTGAATTTAAAGGTTGATTTTTAGTAGTTTAATTGCTATGTTTGTTCTATGAAAACCTATTTTATTTTGATTTTAAGTGTCTTTTCTGTTGCCTTTATCAACAATGGATGTAAAGCTAAAAAAGTAAGTTCAAGCCCTATTCCTTTTAAAATATTGGGCATCAGTGAAGATAAATCTTATGGTTATTCTGAGAAAAATCCGATACATGTTGGAGGTGTAAAATCCATGCAAGGTCCACAAAATGAAAGGCAGTATTTAAACTCACTTTAAGGTCCGAATGGGGAAGAAATTTCTTATGTCAGAAGAGGGAGTTGTTGTAGCTTTAAAACTTCTAATGGTTTTATGAATACAGGATTGTTAGATGTTTATAAAGTCAGTTGGCAAGGTTCGGATACCATGACCTTATACATAGATATGTATGATTATGGAAAACTGTATGCACCTGTTGGTTTTACCTACAAAAAGTAAAAGGTTATTTAGACTTTTTTTTCGTTTTTGTTTTGGTGTTTTTGGCTTTGTATTTAGTGCTTACTTGGATGGATTTAGAGGAGTTTTCTATTCCATCGTGACCTGAAGTGCTAATTTTTACCGTTAATCCAACATTTTCTCTTAAATAATTAACATAGTATAAATTGATGTTTTCGGAATTGCTATGAGTATGTATGTTTTTGTAAAACAATTCTGTTTGGTTATCATCTCTTGTGATTTTTATATTCACATTGTGCAAATGGTCGTTAGCGCTCACTTTTCCTTTGATAAAAATGGTGTCACCTAGCCCATAGATTTTTTTGTCAGTAGGGTTATTGATTTCATATTTTACCTCGTGTTTATTGAATGATGTAAAAGAAAAAAATAGAATTGCAGAGGCAAGACTTAATATGGTGTTGTTTATTTTGTTCATGATTTTTTTAAAAATTAAAGCTTAATCCGTAAGTGTTTCTTCCGTTGAATCGCGATGAATAAATGTTCCAGTTTTTTTGTTTTTGAGCAGCAAGTGGTTTGTCAATATTGAATTTGTAAAAGTGGGCATCTACAGTGGCATCTATGATGTTGATGACATAAAATAAGGCAAATCCAACGATGCTGTAATCCCTGTTAGTTCTGAAAAGATTTCGTTCAGCTTTTAATTGGTCGCTGGTAATGTTTCTGTATTGATATTGTGGTCTGGTATTGGTATCGTTGTCAAATCTGATATTGAGTTCGTGTTGTCTTAATTTCATTTCTTTTCTATTTTTTAAAATGAAATAACCAAAACTGCCAAGACCAGCATATACGATAGGGACTTTCCAATATTTTTTATTGTAAGCTTGTCCTAATCCAGGCAAAATAGCACTATACAATGAGGCTTTGTGTGGCGAGTGTTTTTTATTACTATCGTTAGCAGTAATAGAAGGGTTCAGTGCAAAATTGTTAAAATGTTTGCTAGCGTATTGAGCCTTTATAGAGTTGCTCAAAAAAATAGAAATGATTAAGAATAAAAAACTAATCTTCATTCAAAGTTAATTTGGTCAAAATTCGTTCCAATTCTTGATAGTTGCTGTATGGAATCACAATTTCTCCTTTATTTCCTTTAGGTTTCACAATGCTTTGAGTTTTAAGAAATGCATTTAATTTTTCCATTTTTAGTTTCAATGCATCGTCTAATTCAAATAGTTTTTCAATGCTTTTATTTTCTTTTTCTGATTGAGAATTTTGTTTTGCAGACCTTACTATTTCTTCGGTTCCTCTTACGCTTAAGTTGTTTAGCTCAATGCGTTTGAATAAGGCAAGTTGATCTTCAGTATCATCTACACCCATAATTGCCTTAGCATGTCCCATTGAAATTTTATTGATTTTTATAGCTAATTGAATTGGCTCAGGTAGGCGTAATAATCTCAAATAGTTGCTGACAGTGCTCCTATCTTTTCCCACTCTGTCTCCTAGTTCTTCTTGTTTCAATTGGCACTCATCTATCAATCTTTTGTAAGACAATGCTACCTCAATTGGGTTCAGGTTTTCTCTTTGAATGTTTTCAATCAATGCCATTTCTAGCATTTCTTGGTCGTTTGCAATTCGGATGTAAGCAGGGATTTTTTCAAGTCCTGCTAAAATAGCAGCTCTGGTTCTTCTTTCGCCACTGATTAATTGGTATTTGTCATACCCCATTTTGCGAACAGTAACTGGTTGAATCAATCCATGTATTTTTATTGATTCTGATAATTCTTGAAGGGCTTTCTGTTCAAATTCTGTTCTTGGTTGAAATGGATTGGCTTCAATTTGATTGACTTCAACAAATTGAATGCCTCCACTGGCTCTGTATTCTGGTGAAACTGTAATATCGGTTTCTGCGTTTTGCAATAATGCAGCTAAACCTTTGCCTAATCCTGAATTCTTTTTGTTTTTATTGATAGTAGTCATTTTGTTCTTTTAGTGTGTTTATATAGTTGCTTTTTCTTTTGATTCCATTTTGGTTAATCCGTTTCTTTGTAAAATTTCACGAGCAAGATTTAAATAAGTAGTAGAACCTTTGCTGCTTATGTCGTGTGTGATTACAGGCAATCCATAACTTGGGGCTTCGCTTAATTTGGTGTTTCTCGGAATGATTGTGTCAAATACCAAGTCTTGAAAATGCATTTTAACATCTTCAACAACATGGTTGCTCAATCTTAATCGAGAATCGTACATGGTCAATAAAATGCCTTCAATGGATAAATTTTTATTCAATTCTTTTTGAACAATACGGATGGTATTCAATAATTTCCCTAAGCCTTCTAATGCAAAATATTCACATTGAACAGGGATGATGACAGAATCTGCAGCGCATAAAGAGTTGGTAGTTATTAAACCTAAAGAAGGAGAACAATCTACGATGATAAAGTCGTAGTTTTTTTTGATGTTTTCAAAGGCTATTTTCATTACTCTTTCTCTGTTGGCAAGGTCTATCATTTCTAATTCAGCGCCCACTAGATTGATGTTTGAAGGCAGTAGATGCAAGTATTCTAAATCTGTTTTTAGAACAATGTCTTCGGGCCTAGCTTCATTAACTAAGCAGTCGTACAAACCAATTTTGATGTTTTGAGGATCAAAACCAATTCCTGAAGAACTATTGGCTTGAGGGTCGGCATCTACTAATAATGTTTTGTACTCGAGTACAGCTAAGCTTGCAGCTAAGTTGATAGCAGTTGTTGTTTTTCCTACCCCACCTTTTTGGTTTGCAATTGTGATTATTTTTCCCATTTATGTTATATTTCTAACGATTGATTGATGTTTAATAGTATAAGTTCTTTGTTTTTTTCTTTGAACAATTCTTGTGCTTTTTCTTTGTCAATTTTAATGTAGCCAAAGGTGTCGTAATGCATTCCAATTATTTTATTACAATTTATAAAGTCAGAAGCAATCATGGCATCTTTTACATCCATAGTAAAATTGTTGCCAATTGGCAATAATGCGATGTCTAAATTGTGTTTTAGTGGAATTAATTGCATGTCTAATGTCAAGGCTGTATCGCCTGAGTAATACACAGTTTTGTTGTTGTTGAATTGAATGACAAATCCAACGGGATTCCCGCCATAACTTCCATCGGCAAAAGAGCTTGAATGAACGGCATTGACCATGTGTACTTTGCCAAATTCAAACTCCCAACTTCCACCAATGTTCATGGGATGAGTTTTTGAATGGCCATTTTTAATTGCCCATTCGCTTATTTCCCAAATTCCTATGATGGTAGATTGATTTTTGCTTGCAAGTTCTAATGCATCATAAACATGGTCTTGGTGAGCATGACTAATCAAAATGTAGTTTGGTTTAATGTCATCGATGTTCACTTCTTTAGCTAATTCATTTGGAGTAATAAACGGGTCGAAAAGCAAAGTGCATCCAGAAACTTGAATAGTGAAACAGGAATGACCGTAATATTTTATTTCCATTGAATTTAAAAAATTGAAAGTTCAAAAATACAGTTAACTAATTTATGAAATTTGTCAAATTGTTCTATTTTTTCCCCATTAAGGGATGGTTATATGGTTGTAAAATTGTGGATAAATATGGAAATAGGTATTGTTATTTTAGTTAAGTAGTTTTTTGATAATGCCTGACTAGATTCATTCAATGAATTGATAAGATATCAATTAGTAAACGTTTGAAAAAGGAATTGTTTAAACACGGTTCTAGGTTTTTTAAGTTACCTTTGCACCATGTTTGATTTTAATGAAGCATTAACTATTACTTTTACCTTGTTTGCTGTAATCGATATTATTGGTTCAATTCCTGTGATTATCTCACTTAGAAATAAGATTGGTCATATTCAAAGCGAAAAGGCCACATTGGTTTCAGGGTTGTTGATGACGGCATTTTTTTTATTTGGAGAAAAGTTGTTGTCTATTTTGGGAATAGATATTCATTCTTTTGCATTAGCAGGTTCAGTAGTTATATTTATCATTGGGTTAGAAATGGTATTAGGTCGCGATTTTTTTAAAACAGACCCAAATGCCAAAACTGGAAGCATAGTTCCCATTGCTTTTCCAATCATAGCAGGAAGTGGGACTTTAACTACCATCATGTCTTTAAAAGCGAACTACCAAGCAATAAATATATATGTCGGAATTGTTATCAATTTAATCGTGGTGTATATCGTGTTAAAATCTTCAAAACAATTAGAAAAATTGTTAGGTGAAGGAGGTTTGTTAGTGATTCGTAAATTTTTTGGCGTGATATTAATAGCAATTGCTGTGAAAATATTTAAAAACAACTTGCTGGCTTAGTTAGTTATTCGTTAATTGTTATTGGTTAATGGTTAATGGTTAATTGTTATTTGTTAATGGTTAATTGTTAATGGTTAATTGTTAATAGTTAATAGTTAATTGTTGAATTGTTAAATAGTTATTTGTTAATGGTTAATAGTTATTTGTTAATGGTTAATTGTTAATAGTTAATTGTTGAATTGTTATTTGTTATTAGTAACTATCATATAATTTGAGAATAAATCCAAAAATTTATAAATTCAAAAATTATAAAATAGTTAAATAGTTATTTGTTATTGGTTATTAGAATCTTTCATATAATTTGAGAATATAAATCCATAAATTCATAAATCCAAAAATTCTACTAATCAATCAATGTTAATGCTAGCAGAAATAATGAAATTATTTGCTCTAACATTGTTTGTTGCAGTGTAATACTGGCCATTTGATAATTGATAAGGTACTGTATAATCTGCAAATCCACTGTTTACAAAAGCCAGGTCTATGGCATAATCATCTGTTTTAATGCCAAACCCTAAGGTGTAAATGTTGTTAACCAAATCTTTAACAAAAGGGACATAGCCATCTTTGTATGGACTAGGATAACGGGCATAACCTGCTCTGAATCTGAATTCATCTTGTATTAGCTCAGCTCCAATTCTAAGATTCACCACATTTTTATAGTTGCGTGATAAACTTAAATTTTCATCTTTGAATGCATAGTCTGATGCTTTCATTCTTGCACTAGAGTAATTTACTGTTTCAGCATCTAGGGAAATAAAGCCAATTTCTTTGTTTACTAGGGCTAAACTAAATACATTGCGAGAAGGTGTTGTAATGGTGTATTTATATGTTGCCGGTTGTGTTCTTAAAAAGGTGTTTTGCCTGTTTAATCCAAAAGGGTTTTTAGCGCCAAAATCATATTTTGATGTAATGGAATAAAAATAGGAATCTGTTAAATTAAATAAAGTAGGAGAGTGGTATGCATATCCTATTCGTATGAATTCGGTAGGTGTTGCAATAAAGCCAATTTTTGCATTAAATCCATTGCCTCTTGTCAATAAATTTGATTCAAAGTTTACACTTTCTATGTCTTTTATGGTGGTGTTTTTATTGTCTCTTTCTGTAAAAGAAAATTCTTCTTTGTATCTAGCTCTTCTTAATCCAATTGAAATTCCACCATGAAAAACGTGCTTGTAATTTCCAGCTAAGCTGATGTTATAATCGTTGATGCTGCCAGAACTTAACACTGTTCCAGATTGGTTTACATCAATGGCATTAGTTCCATAAGCTGATTTATATGCGGGGGTGCTAGAGTTGGTATCTGCATCTATAGCCCAAGTTTCAAAAGCTAAATGATGGATAGAATATTTTGAGAATTCAGGCGCTATCACTCCATCTTCGGTTGCTCTTTGAGCCCAGTTTTGAGTGATGCTGCTGATTTTATTATTCCCTTCAAAAGTGGTGCTTTTATGGAAATTTGCAATTCTGTTCATGTTGAACCCAAAAACAAAATTGACCATCCCTTCAGGTTTTTTTTCTTCGTAACCTTCGGCTCTAATGTTGGCTACAAATCCAAAATTTGGGATATTGAAATTGAATTTTGAATTTGAAAATTCGTTGTTTCCGAATGTCGTTTTGGTTTTAGCATTGTAAAAAGCAGTACTTAAAAACAATTTACTTGTTCGGTATCTTGCTAATCCAGCAGGATTAATGGCAGCAGAACTGGGGTCGGCACCTACTGCTCCAAATGCACCACCTATCCCATAGCTTCGAGCGGAAGAACCTAGGGTTTGCATAGACAACCTGATGGCATCAGATTCGAATTGGGAAAACAATTGAAAAGGCAAAGCAATTGCCATCACAAGGGTATAAATTTTGTTTTTAAACATAAGGTTAATAAATGTATTATTTAGTTATCTTCTTCTTGTGCTTCCACTGCTGGAGCTTCCACTACTAGAACTACCGCTGCTGGAACTACCAGATGAAGGAGAGGTAGAACCGCTTCCAGAATTCCACCATCCACCAGAAGATCCGCTACCATTGTTAGAAGAGCTACTTCCACTGCCTGAATTTGAACTGCCTGAACTTGAGTTCCACCATCCAGTTCCATTGTTGTTATTGTTGGAATTGGTGCTATTGTTTTGAGGTTGGTTGGTGTTGGAGTTAGAAGCAGGGATGTTGTTATTTCCGCCTGTTCTTCTTTGGTTGTTTAAAGTAGGTCTGCTGCTCGAATATCTGTTGGTGTTGTAATAATTGCTTCCATAATAATTATATCCATACCCATACCCATATCCGTAACCATAGCCAAAATAATAATTTGGCCAATAGTGTGGAGGGCACATGTACATGTATGGATTGTAAGTATAAAAAGGGTAGAAAGAGTTGTAATTATAATAAGAGTTTGCGAAAAATGGATCGTAATAAGGCATTTGATATCCATAATACCTTGAAAAAGGGCTGTGAAATCCAGAGTTAAATCCAAATCTAGGATCCATGTAACTCATGCCCCAATTCCATCCTGTGTATGGATTGTAACTCATAGTTGGGACAAGTGTAGGTTGGTAATTGTTATAATTAAATCTTGAGCGAGTACCAAAATGTCTTAGCCTGTTGGAATAACTAGAGGTGTAGTTGCCAGCATTGCTCTGAGTATTGGAGTTGTTCTGTAGAGAAGATTGTGAAGATCTAACTTCGCTTTTGGTCGCATAAATTCTTGTGTCAGAAGGAGTGAAGTAAACTTCGTCATTTCTTCCTTGAATGGTAGATTTTTGTCTTGTTACTGAACAAGAACTAAATACCAAAATTGAGAATAAAGATAAAAAGATTGAATTTCTCATATAGATTTTGATTTTTTTATGGTGAAAGGATTAAATACCTTTGCACTTTCAAAGATACAAAATTTATTCCAAATTTAAAAATGGCTTTCGACAAAATAAAAAGAAGTGAAAATTACAGTGAATGGTACAATCAGTTAGTGAAAAATGCTGATTTGGCTGAACATTCAGCCGTAAAAGGTTGCATGGTTATAAAACCTTATGGGTATGCAATTTGGGAAAAAATGCAGCAACAATTAGACAAAATGTTCAAAGAAACAGGTCATTCTAATGCTTATTTTCCAATATTTATTCCTAAAAGTTTATTTGAAGCAGAAGAAAAAAATGCAGAAGGCTTTGCAAAAGAATGTGCAGTAGTGACTCATTACAGGTTGAAAACTGATCCAAACAACAAAGGTAAATTGATTGTAGATCCTGAAGCTAAATTGACAGAAGAACTAGTGGTAAGGCCCACCAGCGAAGCCATTATTTGGAACACGTATAAAGGGTGGATTGAATCATACCGAGATTTACCTATACTAATCAATCAATGGGCGAATGTTGTGAGATGGGAAATGAGAACCAGATTGTTCTTGCGCACTGCTGAATTCTTGTGGCAAGAAGGGCATACTGCCCATGCTACCAAAGAAGAAGCTGTTGCTGAAACTGTGCAAATGCTAGAAGTTTATAATGAGTTTGCTGAAAAATACATGGCTGTTCCTGTGATAAAAGGTGTGAAAACAGAAAATGAAAGATTTGCAGGTGCAGATGACACTTATTGCATTGAAGGGTTGATGCAAGATGGAAAAGCTCTTCAAATGGGTACCTCTCATTTTTTAGGACAAAATTTTGCAAAAGCATTTGATGTGAAATTTCAAAGTAAAGAAGGTAAATTAGAGTATGTATGGGCTACCAGTTGGGGAGTTTCAACTCGATTAATGGGAGCATTGATAATGGCACATAGCGATGATGAAGGATTAGTGTTGCCTCCTAATTTAGCTCCAATTCAAGTGGTAATAGTGCCTATTTTTCGCACAGATGAGGAAAAAGCAAAAGTGTTTGATGAAGCAGAATCCATTAAAAAACGATTGACTAGCATAGGCCTCTCTGTAAAATTTGACAACAGAGATACTCATAAGCCAGGCTTTAAATTTGCTGAATGGGAATTGAAAGGTGTGCCATTAAGGATTGGAATTGGACCTAGGGATGTTGAAAATAAAACAGTAGAATTGGCTAGAAGAGATACTAAAACCAAATCCATAGTAAACAATGATGAACTTTTAGAAACAGTTCCAAAATTGATGATTGAAATTCAAAACACAATGTATCAAAAAGCTTTAGATTTTAGAAATTCAAACATTACAGAAGTAAACACTTGGGATGAATTTGTTCAAGTGATAGAAAATAAAGCAGGTTTTGTGTCGGCACATTGGGATGGCACTGGCGAAACTGAAGAGAAAATAAAAGAATTAACAAAAGCAACCATCAGATGCATTCCTTTAAACAATAAACAAGAAGAAGGGAAATGTGTTTTGACAGGAAGTTCTTCCTCTCAAAGGGTACTGTTTGCTAAAGCTTATTGATTTCTTCAATGAATTTAGACACAGGGAAACCCATGACGTTGTAATAACAACCCTCTATTCTTTTTATGCCAACAAAGCCTATGAATTCTTGAATTCCGTATGCGCCTGCCTTGTCTAATGGTGAATAGTGTTCTAGATAATGATTTATTATTTGTTCGTTTAATTCATTAAAATACACTTTAGACTCATCATAAAAACTAATTTCTTTATTATTTGATTTTACATTGACAGCGGTATATACGGAATGAGAATTGTTGGACAATTCTTGTAACATGGCTTTGGCTTCATGCATGTCTAGTGGTTTGTTTAGAACTTTGTTGTTTAGCCATACTATAGTATCGGCAGTAACCAATAATTGATTGTTTTCAATTTCTTTTGTATAAGCATTGGCTTTCTTTTTAGCTAGAAATAATGGGATTTCTTGAGCCATTAATTTAGTGTCAAAATTTTCTTCAACATCAATTTTTATGGGTTCTATATCAAAGCCACTTTCCTTAAGTAAAAACTGTCTTCTTGGGCTTTGAGAAGCGAGTAATATTTTTTGCTTGAAAAATGGTTTTATCATTTGATTATACAAATATTAAGTTCATAACTCCAAGTAACATCAATGCTTTTAATAACATGCTACATTTTTTATAATCTTCTTTAGATTTTGATTTGGCTAATAAGTTGATAAACAATAAAAGGGTTAAAGAAATGATAGCCATGATGACTGAGCTTACATATAAATCAATGCCAAAAGTTATTACAGCATAAATGCTTCCAAGTAGAATTTGTATGGTAACCAATGCGTAAATTAATATTTTAGAAACTTTAATTCCATACAATATAGGGTATGTTTTGTATCCAGCTACAGCATCCCCTTCAATGTCTTGCATGTCCTTCACAATTTCGCGAATTAATGATATGAAAAAGGCAAAAATGGTGTAACCCATGAAATTAAAAGTTCCTGACCATGTTTCAAATTTAATGAGCAATAAACAACAAGTAATTACTGAAGCACTTAATAATGCAACAAGCAAATTGCCAACAATAGGAATGCCTTTAATTTTATAGGCATAAAGGAATAGCAAGGTGTTTACAACCAAAATAACTACAAAGTAGTAAAAACTAAAAGCTATTGAAATTCCAATAGAAGTGAACGAAAGTGACCAATACAAAATCCAAGCATTTTTTTTGCTGATGGTCTTGTTGACAGTGCATCGCTCAGGTTTGTTGATGGAATCTGTTACTGTATCATAAATGTCGTTTACGATGTAGCCAGCTGCTGCGCTTAACATAGCAGGAAATATAAGCAATAATGCTTTGAGCCAATACCAATCCATTTGTTCATCTTGGTATTTATAAAGAACAATGAACATGGTAAGTCCAATGATGAGTAAATTTAATGGTCTGAGTATGGTTAATTTTTCTTTCAATTTTACAAAAATACAAGAGTTGTTTGAATACCTTTGATTATTTATTTTAAACTTATGTGTATAATTCTTGTCGGATTCTTTTTTTTTAGAATTTTAATGTCATTTACTTTGTACAAAATCAACAAAAATTAACTCTGACGATGTTGACTATATGAAACATGAAAAACAAAATAATTCATCAATTTAAATTGCCAATACTTTATTTTCTAAGTATTTGGTTCATGTTTTTAATTGATTCTAAATTTGATATGACCCCTTTTTTGGCTCTGTATCCCAGGGAGTTTTCCAATGTTTTAGGGGCTATCACCATGGTTTTTGTTCACTCTAATTTAGAACATCTTTTAGGGAATTCTCTGCCATTGATATTGGGCTTGTTTTTGTTGTATTCTTTTTTTGAAAAAAAAGCAACTTCGATATTGATTATTGGGCATGTTTTGACAGGCTTACTTATTTGGGTCATTGCCCGCCCTGCTTATCATATAGGAGCTAGTGGAGTTGTTTACATGTTGGTTTCTTTTATTTTAATTTCTGCTTTTATCAGTCATAATAAACAATTTAGAATAGCCGCATTGGCTTTGCTTAGCATTCAAAGTGGATTGATTTTTGGAATTTTACCACAAGACAATCAAATCAGTTGGGAGGGACATTTGTCTGGAGCAATCATTGGATTTTTGCTTGCTTTTGTATTTAAAAACAAAGGGCCAAAGCCTGACAAACCATTTGTGTGGAATGAAGTAGAATCAGAAGTTGTGGATGAATACAAACAGTTTGAAAATTAATGTTTTTTTAATGGATTAATTGGGTTAAATTTGCTCATCAATTTTAAAATGTTAAATATAGTTTTATTTGGTCCTCCTGGTGCAGGAAAAGGAACACAATCGGTGAAGTTAGTAGATAAGTTCAATTTAGTACATTTGTCAACTGGTGATGTTTTTAGATTCAATATTAAAAATGAAACAGAATTAGGGTTGCTTGCAAAATCTTACATGGATAAAGGAAATTTAGTGCCCGATGAAGTGACCATCAACATGCTAAAATCTGAAGTAGAAAAGTTTCCTGAAGCCAAAGGGTTTATTTTTGATGGTTTCCCAAGGACAACTGCTCAAGCCATTGCATTAGATGATTTTTTAGCTAGTAAAAACACTTCAATAACAGTGATGTTAGCATTGCAAGTAGATGAAGATGAATTGGTGAAAAGATTGCTTTTAAGAGGTAAAGACAGTGGAAGAGCTGATGATACTGATGAATCCATTATTCGCAATAGAATTAATGTGTATAATGAGCAAACTGCTGTAGCTGCGGATTTTTACAACCAACAAGGCAAATACATCCCAATTGATGGGGTAGGAACTGTAGATCAAATATTTGATAGATTGGCTAATGCAGTTGTTAAAACCAATCAATAAATAATTTATATGCGCATCAATAGAGCTAAAAGCTTTACTTTTCTTGTTGTTTATTTAAGTTTTAGTTCACTATCATTCTCGCAAACTGAAGATGTTAACAAAATAAAACTTTATAATTCTATAGGGTTTAACATGTCTCCTCTGCAAATAAATAAACCTAAGAATGTAAATGTCAATAGCATTGATTCAAACATGAGTTTTCAAGGGGGTATTTCATTTCAATCATCTTTAAAAAATAAATTTTCTGCAATTGGAGTTTCCATGGGTATGGAAGTTTTTTCTATAAATAAAAACGTAGTTTTAGCTTGTCCTATTGCAGCCATATTTACTTTGATGAACGAGAAAAATAATTTACATTTTAATTTTAAGTTAGGAACACATTACATTCCAAAGAATACCATGGAGATTAAGGGGGCAAATTTTTTTGAAACAGGTTTTCATTTTTACCCACAAGAATCTCCATTAGGAATTGGTTTGTCCTACAAAAATTATTCAACAAAATACAACGTTGACAATCAACTTCACAACCAATTTATTAATAGAAATTTCAATT